>PFTO01000075.1 GCA_002789615.1 Acidobacteria bacterium CG_4_9_14_3_um_filter_49_7
TCCCGGAGGTTCTTCATTACTTTCAGCAGCCGTTTTTTGACCAGCAACAATCCCTCTTTCGCCTGAATCAGGTCTGTATTGTCTCCCACAAAGGCGGACGTGGCGCCCAGGTGGATAATGGACATTGCGGAGGGTGCAGCCTTTCCAAAAGCGTGTATGTGAGCCATAACATCGTGACGCAGCTCCTCTTCCTTCTTTGCCGCATATTCGAAGTCGATGTCATCCAGGTGTTCCCGCATTTCCTCCAGTTGTTCATCCGTGATGGACAATCCCAGCTCCTGCTCCGCTTCCGCGAGGAGCAGCCACAGTCTCCGCCAGGTGCGGAATTTAAAATTGTCGGAAAAAATCCGGGACATATCCCGGGACGCGTAGCGCGTAATCAGGGGATTCTGATAAGCATCACGATTCATTTATGCCTCCACCTCAAGGGGAATTCTCATAAACAGAAGGGCCGGTGCCTCAATCCGTCCGAACACATCTTCCCCGAATTTACTGCAGATAAAACCGGAACCCGTTACCTTTGAGTCGGAAAGACGACCGGAAAATCCGCGGTTTAGGTCATTCAAATCCACACTGACACGGGCCGGATACAGGGATTGTATCAAACTGTCTTTTCTCAGGAAAGCTTCCGAAATGGAAAAGAATACCCGCCGTCTTTCATGGAGATAGTTGCCATCCGGCACGGTTCGAACGAATAGCCATGAATCCGGTGCAGTCACAAGGTGTTTGCATTGGATGCGGCCCCGAACCAGACGGGGGTGGTCAATTGAATAAAAATGAGGATTCACAGATCTCAATGTGACACCCGCGGGCAGAGATTGCCCGGCTTCAGCCGGATGGGACAGCCATTCATGGAGAAATTTCTCCCCGTTTCGACCTGCCACAAGGTTAAAAGTACCACTTCTCAGTTGAAGGGTCGGAGAATGGAAAAAACACCGGCGGTTCAGAAAATTTACCACCACGTCTGCGCTAGTATCCAAAGGGAAAAAACGGTATGCAACCCCCGGTCCCGGTCGTTTCACCCGAATTACCGGTTCATCATCCAGGGTCAGAAGCTCCAGCTTACCCTTTACATCTTTACCCCGCAAAACGGAAACCAGTTCAGAAAAGGTTTGAACCGCTTCAATCAAGGATCGGGAGAGCGTCAACCGGGAAGTAAAATTTACATCCGGTACGGAGTTTCGGATGCCCTCATCCAGATGAATAAATGAGGCATTGTGTTCCTGGCCCAGAATGACAGATAGATGAAGATCCATAATCTCACTTGGCAGGAAGTTGCATTCCCCTTTTCATCAAAGGGGGATGGAGCTGTGCTTCTTCGGTGGGAGTCCCTCTCTCTTTGTGGACAGGGAATCCAGCACTGAAATCAGCTTCTTTCTGGTAGTGGACGGGGCAATAATTTCATCCACAAACCCCATCTCAGCGGCAATATATGGATTGGCAAAAAGTGTTTTGTACTCATTTACCAGATCTTTGCGCTTCTCTTCCGGGTCTGATGCCTTCTGCAGCTCTTTCCGATATACAATATTGACAGCACCTTCCGGCCCCATTACAGCGATTTCCGCTGTGGGGTAGGCAAAGTTGAAATCTGTTCGAATGTGCTTGGAGGCCATCACGCAATATGCTCCGCCGTATGCTTTGCGGGTAATGACTGTGATCTTCGGAACGGTCGCTTCAGAAAAAGCAAACAACAGCTTGGCGCCGTGGACAATAATGCCGCCGTGTTCCTGGTTCACCCCCGGCAAAAAGCCCGGAACGTCTTCAAAGGTAATCAAGGGGATGTTGAACGCGTCACAGAACCGGACAAAACGGGCACCCTTCCGGGAGGCCTGGATATCCAGTACACCGGCCAGATAAGCAGGCTGATTCGCCACAATCCCCACCGGTTTCTTTCCGAGACGGCCGAAGCCGACCACGAGATTTTTGGCGAAATGCTCATGCACTTCAAAGAAGTACCGGTCATCCATAACCGGCCGAATAATATCCCGGATGTCATAGGGAGTGTTGGGATTTTCCGGGACCGTTGTGTTCAGTTCGGGAATTTCACGGTACGGGTCGTCTGAGGTTTGTTTCATGGGCGGGTCTTCCATATTATTGGACGGCATGAATGAAAGCAGTTCCCGGATCGCCGCCAGGCAGGCCCGATCATTGTCCATGGCAAAATGGGCCACACCGGATACCGAGTTGTGGGTCATGGCACCGCCCAGTTCTTCCATGGTCACTTCCTCGTGAGTAACGGTTTTGATCACATCCGGTCCGGTAACAAACATGTATGAAGTGTCCTTTACCATCAGCGTGAAATCCGTAATGGCCGGGGAATACACCGCGCCCCCTGCGCAAGGGCCCATGATGGCTGAAATCTGAGGAACAACGCCGGAAGCCAGGGTATTTCTGAGAAAAATATCCGCGTAGCCGCCCAGCGATACGACGCCTTCCTGAATGCGGGCCCCTCCGGAATCATTGAGACCAATGATAGGGGCGCCAACTTTCATGGCCATGTCCATGATTTTGCAGACTTTTTTGGCGTACATTTCGGAGAGCGAGCCGCCGAAAACGGTGAAATCCTGGGCAAAAATATACACGAGACGACCGTCGATTTTGCCAAAACCGGTCACAATGCCATCGCCCACAATTTTCGTGCTGCCCATGTCGAAATTATCACTGCGGTGTACGACGAACCTGTCGATTTCTTCAAAAGAACCCTTGTCCATCAGCAGGTCAATCCTTTCTCTTGCTGTCAACTTTCCCGCCTTGTGCTGGCGTTCAATTCTGGCCTCACCGCCACCCAGTTCGGCCTCCCTGTTCCGTTTTTCCAGTTCCTTCAAACGTTCTTCAAGTGTCATCGCACTCTCCTTATCCAAAACCATCTCTTCGCATGCTCAAAACATATGGAAAGAATACCAGATGAGACCCGATGCCGCAAGGCGGCGAATCAAGCCATATAATATATGGCTTGATTCGGCGTATCCGAAACCCCCCAGTGATATGGTAAAATTGGGTGTATTTCATCAAAAAGGCTGTCCGGCTGAGCCGGCGGCAACGGAGGGCCTCATGGAGAGAGCCGGATATAATTCACTGGACAAGGATATGGGAGTCAATCGCCGTGAATTCATCGGGTTGGCAGCGGCAACAGGGCTTTTGCTGGGTACGCCATTGGTCTGGGCGAAGGATCAAACCGGACGCAAGGTACCGACCAGACCCAGGACCAACATTGACGAGGCGATGAAAGCAAAAAAGACAAAATGGTCCATTCCGGGGCCCTTCCCCGGGAAAGTGGTCCGGGTAAGGGATGAAAGGGCCATGAAAGACGGGAAGATGAACGGCAAAGTTGTGGATGCGATGTTTAACAGAGGTTTAATCAGCCTCACCGGGAAGAAACCCGCCGAAGCATTTCCGCTATTTTTTGAAAAGAGCGATGTGGTCGGAATCAAGGTGAATCCTGTGGGGCCGGGGCTGATTGCGACCCGTCTGGAAGTGGTGGATGCGGTGATTGCCTGGCTGGAAGCAGGGGGGATTCCCCGGAAACAGATTGTGATCTGGGATCGCTTCGACTATATGCTGAAAGACGCCGGGTTTACTGAAGAACGATTCCCCGGTGTCCGCATTGCGGGCCTGCAGACCATGGACGAAGCAGCCGCGGAGGGAAAGCGGGACGATAGTCGCTGGTTGAAGCCGGATGGACACCACGTAAGTGAAGAAAACTTCGATAAAGACGTTTTTTACTTTGCAGATGTGGATGGACCGAAAGCAAAACCCTACCTCAACCAGCATGTTTTCAACGGGAAATATTCATATTTCGGTAAACTGCTGACGAGGGAACTGACCAAAATCATCAATATCCCGGTTTTCAAGAATACCGGAAACGGCATTTCCATGGCGACAAAGAATCTTGGATACGGCAGCATCTGCAACACCGGACGGTTGCATAAACCATTATTTTTTAACGTATGCACAGAAGTTCTGGCTTTCCCCTGCATCCGGAATAAGCTGGTGCTGAATATAACGGATGGGCTCAGGGGCCAGTTCGACGGTGGGCCCATGCCGGTGGCGAAATTTGTAAGAGAATACAATACACTGCACATGTCCACAGACCCTTTCGCCGTGGATGCCGTGTGCCACCGGGAACTGGTGGCGGAGCGGAAAAAACAGGGAGTCCGCGTAAATGAAAACCCGGTTTATACCGAATACCTGAGATATGCTCAGAAACTTGGGCTGGGCATTACAATTGCCGAATCCATTCAATATGTGCAAGTTTAGCTTCTTTCTCCTGATTCTTCTCTTCGCTCTGCCGCTTTCAGCAGCGGCAGTTCCAACAGTGGCACCACCTCCCGGATGGCAGATGGAAAGTCGGAATTCCTATTCCGCGGAAAACCTCTACGGTTATATTGACGGAGGTGCTGAGCTCTTTCTGGAATTCGGGTTCAAAGAACTGAAAACTGTCCATCTGACACGTGGGAAGGCGCAGTTGTCGGTGGAAATGTATCAAATGACTGAGATTATGTCGGCACTGGGAATTTATCTTGCCAAATGTTCCCCGGAAACACCAATGGACGGAGTTGTTCCAAGAAATTCCGGTGACCGATACCAGCTGGCGGTGGTTCGAGGCTGCTGGTTCATCTTTATCAACAATTTTGATGGGAACAGATCGCACCTTCAACAGATGCGGCAACTGGCAAACCAACTGGCTGCACAAATACCGGACAAACTGATGGCATGGCCCTGCCCTCTGGACAGGAAAAGACTGGTAAAGGGCTCGGTTCGGCTGGCCCGGGGCCCGGTGGCGCTTCAATCGGTGTATACGCTGGGAGAGGGCGATATCCTTCAATTGAACCGGCAGAACTGGGCAATGGTTGCGGATTACAGGAGCAAAGGGAAAACAGAAACTTTGGTCCTGGCCGTATATGCAGATGAGCCATTTGCCCGGAAAGTCTTTTCGTCCCTCCTTAAGAATCTGGATCCTTATCTGAAGGTAATTCGAAGCAATGAAACGGCCTTTATATTTCAGGATTATGCCGGAGAATACGGCATTGCCAGTATCCATGGAAGAATACTGGATATTCGCCTTCACGTCATATCTGTTCCGGAAATGTGACCTTCTGAAATGTCCGGGGGGAGAATAAGGTAGTGGCTTTCTACTGGACAAGACGTAACCGAATACGAGTGAACATTTTGAGTGGGCGTGGACGTCGGACTGGAAAAGAGCACAAATTCCCGTCCCTGCTTGCCTTTTCTCTACAATTCCGGTGCCGGAGCGCCGTAATGGGTCCATTCTTCCTTTGACGGGCCGTAGACACCGGGAACTTTGAGACCAGCCTGGCGCATCAATACCGTCATCTGCCCCCGGTGATGGATTTCGTGAAGCATAAGAACCATAAGGGTTTTGCCCCGTTTCCAGGTTTCACCGTAGAGAGCGTCCTCTTCCTGAAGGGTGGCATCGGTCCAATTGGCTGCAAGCTGTGCGAGGAACTCGCCGGAAGCCTTGCGGTAGCCGTCGGCTATTTCGGCGGCGGAAAGAGGGATTGGGTCGTCTTTGCCGACCGATTGAATATTCAGACCCACCATATTCATCATTTCAGGGATGCACACGACGATATGCCAGGCCATTCGCCCCAGTGTACGGTGATTGGTCGTTACCGCCTGACTCAGGGATTGGTCTGTAAGAGCGTCCATCATTTTCTGTGTATTGGCGGCCTCCGTTCTCAATTGTTCGGCGGCGGATACCAGGTTCTCAAACATGATTGCCTCCCTGTAAGCAGATTTGTGATTTATCATAACACAGCAGGGATTTGCGATGCGCGCAAATCAAACCATGAAGAATCTTACCCGATAGAGGAAAAGAGGGACCGGCTCCCTGCCTTGATTGTCCCGGAAATCTGCCCGTGAGGAAGCAAAGATGCGTGCGAAGCGCTGCTGAAATCCCGGAACCCCGTTTGACATCGGGAGAGCAACGTTGCACAATGATTGAGGATGCCCAAGCAAGGAATGTTAACCGGATGGAGGGACGATGAGCCATCATAAGGATTTGAAACAACTGAGACATGAACTCCACCGAGAGCCGGAACTGTCTGGAAATGAAAAAAAAACGGCGAACCGGATTGCAGAAGAACTGGCCAGTACGTTGCCGGATGAATTGATTCGCGGTATCGGAGGGACCGGGATCGCGGCCATATACAACGGACATAAAGAGGATTTGACAGTCATGTTCCGTGCCGAGTTGGATGCGCTGCCGATACTCGAGTTGAGTGATCTTTCATATGTTAGTCAGGTTCCTGGCGTAAGTCACAAATGTGGTCATGACGGTCATATGACGGCATTGGTGGGTCTGGCCCAGCGGATTTCGGAAATGCGGCATCAGCTGTCCGGCCGTGTTGTCCTGTTGTTTCAACCGGCAGAAGAGGTGGCGGCGGGTGCGGCTGCAGTCGTTGCGGATCCTCGTTTTGAGGAAATTCGTCCGGACCGAATATTCGCGTGGCACAACCTGCCGGGATTTCCCCTTGGATCGGTCATTGTCCGAAACGGGGTTTTTGCTGCTGCTTCCCGGGGTCTGGTGGTTCGCCTGCTCGGGAAAACGTCTCATGCGGCCCATACGGAGGATGGCATTTCGCCGTTGCCGGTTGTAACGCACCTGCTCAATGAGCTGCCACGATTGCCCCAGGATTGTGTCCGGTTTGACCATGCGGCACGGGTGACCGTTATCCATGTCAGGCTGGGAGAAATTGCATTTGGTACATCTCCCGGTGAGGCGGAAGTGATGGCGACCTTTCGAACGCATCAGGAAACCGATATGGCCAGAATGATGGACCGGGCAGAGTCGATGATTGCTTCGATTGCACATGCGCATGGACTACAGTTCGAGATGGAATGGCGTGACAAGTTTCCAGCAACTGTGAGCGACGATACATGTGTCGCATGCGTCCGACATGCGGCGGAGGCTGTCAAGGCGGATATTGTAGAAGCTGCAACCGCATTCCCATGGTCAGAGGATTTCGGTGTGTTCACCCGGGAAATACCCGGAGCATTTTTCGGGATCGGTTCCGGAACGAGTCAACCGCAACTGCACCATCCGGACTATGACTTTCCGGATGAGTTGCTCAGTCGTTCGGTAGATGTGATGTGGGAGCTCATCAACAAAGTGTCGGGGAGTTCATCATGCACGTAAATATGAACAATGGGTTGCCATTGGAACAGCACCCGGCATCGTGGATTGAGCTCAGTGAACAGGCGTTGCGTCGCAATATCCACTATCTGAAGCGTCGCATCGGCAAGAGGGCACGATTCTGTTCCGTGATCAAAGGTAATGCGTACGGGCACGGGACTATGCAGTTTATTGATATTGCTGAACGCGCAGGAGTGGACTTTTTTGCCGTGTTCGATGCATATGAGGCGGAACAGGCGTTGCAGGCTCGCCGTGACACGAGCGATATTATGGTGATGGGGATGATGGACCACAGCGCCGTGACGTGGGCGGTTGAGAAGGGGATTTCATTTTATGTGTTTGATGCCGATCGGATGGAGACAGCGATCCGCTCTGCGAAAGCCTGTGGCCGCCCCGCCCGTATCCACCTGGAGCTGGAAACCG
>PFTO01000144.1 GCA_002789615.1 Acidobacteria bacterium CG_4_9_14_3_um_filter_49_7
CCCAATCGTCGGCGGGCTCTTCGTATTCGAGATATTTACATCCCTTCTTCAACAGAAAATCGGCGGTAGACTGGGCCGGCGCATTCTTCACCGGGCCCCCTTCCACCATGAAATGACCCACCGGGGCATCGCGGAACCCAAGGTTGTCGTGCGCCTCATCATTGTCTCTATCATCCTGGCTCTCATCGCCCTTCTTTCACTCAAAGTGAGGTAGCAAATGAATGTTGAATGTGAAAAAGAACAATGCCCATCACAGGATTCAAGAATGACAGGTTACTCTGGAAGAACTCAGAATTCATCCTCATTCTACTGGATAAATAAAGAATAGTCCGGAGCCTTCTGAGGTACAATAGCAACATCTTTAGGACTGGGATGGAATGAACAACTATAATTCGGCATGGATAATGCCGCACATCGCTTCATGGAGGATGCATAATGAACGACTTGACCGACATTCTACTCAAAGAGGGATTGACACTGGCCCTCGGATTCTTGTTCGGATATGTGCGGCAAAAACTACGTAAGCCAATCGGATTTGGCACTTTTATTTTCGTATCCGTAGGCGCATGTTCGTTGTCAATCATTGCGTTGCGGCTACCTGCCGCGAACACGGTTCCGCTGCTTGCGGCCATCGTAACGGGTATTGGTTTCCTTGGTGCCGGTGCACTGATCAAGAGTGGTGAAAAAATTCATGGCTTTACTTCCGCCGCATTGATCTGGCTGTTTGCCATCTTCGGTCTGACCATCGGTGTTGGGGAATTTACAGTAGGGATCATAATTTATACCATTGTCTGGGTGGTTTCATTTGCGGACAATTTCTTTCAGCGACGGGGAATTGGCGCTTACACGAAGCAGCTTCGGGTGGTCATCGAATCCACTTTCCCCGATGAATCGCTCCATTCGAGTCCCCTTCAGAACCATGAATGTCTTCTGACAGCCGTCGCTTCTGACCGTTTGTCCTCTCTGCATACATTTACATACGATATCGTTCTTTCCGGTGAAGACAGTGCCCAGCTGGTCACCCAACTTCTGGGTGAAACCGGGGTCCGGCATGTTGAAGTAGAATGAATCCGACCACTTCGGTTGTATTATTCTGAAAATTAGTGGTTTACAGGCTATAGTGACGGTGTCAGATAGACCTGGCTGACTGCATCCACCAATCCTGCTGAAACAGTCCGGAATGAAAGATAAATGTCCACATTTGATGTGTCTTTCTGTGGCCCTCCCGATCGCCTGTTTATTGTCTGTCCTTCAGCATATCATCCAGTACTCTCGTCATCTGTTCCTGGCTGTATGGTTTGGACATGATTGTGGTTCGGGGCAATGTCTTTTTTTTACGTCATTCAGCATTGCACTGTATCCGGACAAAAGAATGACCGGCCTCAAATCACCCCGTTTGCGCATATTCTCAATTAATTGAATGCCATTGATGTGGGGCATGTTCAAGTCCGTGATCAGCAGATCATCCGCCGTCGGCTGTTCCTTGAGGCGCTGGTCAGCTTTTCGACTATCCTGTTTCACATAGACAGAATATCCCCACGATGACAATAATTGACCAGTTCATTTCCCAATATTCTCTTCGTCATCCACGAACAGGATTCGGCCCCTTCCCCCGGGTGTGGAGTGGACGTCGATTGTCCCCTTGAGGCTGCTTACAATCCCATGAACGACAACCAGTCCCATGCCGGAGCCCTGACGACCGACAGGTTTTGTTGTAAAGTAGGGTTCAAAGATGCGCCTTTGTGTTTCTGAATCCATTCCTACTCCAGTGTCTTCGATGGAAAGAATACAGGCTGCGTTATTCTCGTTTCCGGTTCTGGTTTCCAGTCTCAGTTGAACAGTCAAAACGCCGCCCGTTTCCTGTATTGCATGAAAGGCATTGGTACACAGGTTCATAGCGATCTGGTACAACCGGGACGGCTCGGCCATCACGTATATGTCTGTAATTTCAATTTCGTTGCGAACGGAGATGCCCTTGGGCAGGGTCGCCTTGAGCAGTTTGACAGCCTCTTTGAGAATCAGTGAAATTTGAATCGGCTTCTTTTCCTGT
The DNA here is from genome assembly GCA_002789615.1 of Acidobacteria bacterium CG_4_9_14_3_um_filter_49_7. Classification (GTDB taxonomy): domain Bacteria; phylum Acidobacteriota; class Holophagae; order Thermotomaculales; family Thermotomaculaceae; genus UM-FILTER-49-7. Next base: position 2,051 of record PFTO01000144.1, read on the forward strand.
CTGGCCTGACGGCTGAATGTCATAATTTGTTCCACAAAGTCTGTTGCCCTGTGAATGGCTTTCTGAATTTCCAGCATGCTCTCATGCTCTATTGTCCCCTGTGTCAGTTGCCTGATAATGATGTCGAAGTACGTGGATATATACGTCAGAATATTGTTGAAATCATGGGCAATCCCGCCTGCGAGAGTTCCTATGGATTCCATCCGCTGGTTGTATTCCATTACTTCTTCCATCTTTCTGCGCTCATTGATCTGGTTCACAAATGCATCAATCAGCTGATTCGTTCTGGTCACCAACCGTCGAAAATCGGTGCCGACCTTATCCGGATCACTTTTGGCGTGCAATTTTCCCTTTAAGATTTCATCCACCAGATTTTCCGTTTCGGACGTAACCCTGGACTACCCGGTTGCTCTGAGACTCGGGGAACTCAATTTGAGTTTGACGTATACCAACCTGATCGATGCCAATATTCATGCGCCGGGTTTTCGCAATAGTGATAACAACCTTATCTTTGGTGTAAACTGGTCTTACCGCTTCTGAACAGGGGCAAAGTCTGCATACAAAAAAGCGGCGGTCAATATGACCGCCGCTTCCTTTTTCTCAAGAATGGTCGGGGCGAGAAGATTTGAACTTCCGACCTTTCGGTCCCGAACCGAACGCTCTACCAGGCTGAGCCACGCCCCGACAATCGGAACAGGCGCTATTCTACAAGATTTAAATCCCGAAGCATAGCATCAATTTTGTTTTTAACGCTTTTTCCCATCACGATGTCTTCCGGCCATTCCCGGACAAATCCCTCTGACGTCCATTTCCTTGTGGCATCAATGCCAATCTTGGTACCGATCCTTGCAACAGGAGCGGCGTGATCCAGTACATCCAACGGACCGTCGGTGAAGGTCATGTCCCTTTTGGGGTCGACATTGTTGCCCACTCGCCACATGACATCATTGAGGTTGTGAACGTCCACATCCTCATCCACAATAATCACAAATTTTGTAAACATCATCTGGCCCATTCCCCAGACTGCGTTCATCACTTTTTTCGCATGCCACGGGTACTGTTTTCGAATGGACAAAATTGCAAAATTATGGAAAACACCAAAAATAGGCAGATTCATGTCCACAACTTCCGGCAATTGGGTTTTCAGCAGGGGGAGAAAAATTCTTTCGGTTGCTTTCCCCATGTAGCAGTCTTCCTGGGGAGGCTTTCCCACGACTGTGGCTGGATAAATCGGGTTTTCCCGACTGGTTATACAGGTAACATGGAAGGTGGGATAGGAATCCGCAAGGGAATAATATCCGGTGTGATCTCCGAAGGGACCTTCGGTCCGCATGTCGTCCAGGTCCACATAACCTTCCAGTATGATTTCCGCGTTTGCCGGAACTACCATGTCCACTGTCCGGCATCTGACCACCGGTACACCACTTTTGCGAAGAAAACCGGCAAACATCAGTTCACTGATCATGGGTGGCAACGGTGCTGTGGCTGCGTAGGTCAGTGCGGGGTCTCCCCCCAGCGCAACAGCTACCGGTACATGTCGGGTGTTTCGCCCGGCATTTCTGAGGTTCCTGGCTCCATCGTGGTGAATATGGATGTGCATGCCGGTGCTGTTTTGATCATAAATCTGCATTCGGTACATACCGATATTCTGTCGGCCGTTTTCATCCTTTGTGCAAACAAGGGGCAGGGTAATGAATCGACCGGCATCTCCCGGCCATGTTTTCAACACCGGAAATTGCCCGAGATCCACATCATTCCCCTCAAACACAAGTTCCTGGCAGGGGGCTTTCTTAACAATTCGTGGTTTGTAACTGGCAATTTCATTGAGGAGCGGGAGCTTTTTCAACTTGTCCATCAGGTTGCTTTCAAGTTGTGGAATCATTTCTTCCATAAGGGACTCAATGCGATGTGCAATGTCGTCCAGATTATCCACACCCAGGGCCAGGGCCATTCGGTCCATTGAACCGAAGAGATTGGTCACCACCGGAATCCGGCTGCCTGTTGGATTTTCAAACAGCAGACCGGGGCCGTTCATTTTGGAAATGCGATCCGTAAACTCACAGATTTCCAGTTCTGGGTCAATTTCTTCCGATACCCGAAGCAGTTTGTCCTGTTTTTCCAGTTCTGAAATGAACCATCGAAGGTCCCGATTCATGGGAACTCTCTATTTTTTTGCCGATTCCCAGTCTTTCAGGAATCGCGCGATACCGATATCGGTCAATGGATGTTTGATCATCTGATCCACAACCTTGGGCGGAATAGTAGCAATATCGGCTCCGGCCAGTGCCGCATCCCGGACATGAAGCGGGTTGCGAACAGATGCCACAATAATCTCTGTGTGCATACAGTAGTTATCGAAAATTTGTCGAATCTCCGGCACAACCCCAATTCCGTCCTGAACAATATCATCCAGCCGGCCTACAAATGGGGAAACGTAGGATGCGCCTGCTTTGGCTGCCAGAAGTGCCTGAGTGGCAGTAAAAATCAGAGTCACGTTGGTATGGATGTTCTGATTCGCGCACCATCTAACGGCTTTCAATCCCTCTGCCGTCATAGGGATCTTCACGACAATATTTTCCGCCCAGGTGGCAATGTCTTTTGCTTCCCCGATCATGCCGTCAGCATCCAGTGAAACCGCCTCTGCGGAAACCGGGCCCTTAACAAAAGAACAGATTTCATTAATAACTTCCCTGAAATTGCGCCCTTCCCGGGCCACAAGAGAAGGATTGGTGGTCACACCGTCGACCAGACCAAGCTCATGAAGCCGCCGGATATCTTCTACATTTGCCGTATCAATAAAAAATTTCATTTTCTCCTCCTGTGATAAAACCGGCCATCCGGTTGCTCATTCATTTTCTGTGGAATCTATGACTGTGTTTCCGGCGTCCACTGCTACTTCACCTTTTGCAATTTTGGCCACAGATGACACGCTGTCTTCACCGCCCAATACCAGCATCCTGACACCCTGGGTGTTGCGGCCGATCCGGCTTACACCGGATACTTTCACCCGGATGGCTTTCCCTGCCTCAGTAATAATTACCGCTTCGTCATCATTGTCCACCGGCATAACGCCAACTACCTTGCCGGTTTTCGGAGAAAGTTTCATATTGATAATTCCACTTCCCCCCCGGGACTGAAGGCGATATTCCGAAACAACGGTACGTTTGCCACTGCCAAATTCCGAGACGGTCAAAATATCCACATCATCCGGTACCACATTCATGGAAATCACGCGGTCTTTGCCCTTCAACCTTATACCCCGCACACCTGCCGCTGTCCGCCCCATGGGACGGACGTCGGTTTCCGCGAATTTGATTGCTTTACCCAATTCTGTCGCAATAAAGATATTGTCATTCCCGCTGGACAGAGACACAGACACAAGACGGTCCCCTTCCCTGAGATTGATCGCAACAATGCCGCCTTTTCTCGGGTGGGAATATGCGCTCAACATCGTTTTCTTCACTAGTCCTTTTTCAGTGGAAAATACAATATTTCCTTCATCTGTAAAACTGCGGGTTGTTAATACAGCTGCAACTCTTTCTTCCGTACTCAACATCAGCAGGTTTGCGATTGAGCGGCCTTTGGCTGCGGTGGAAAGCTCTGGAATACTGTAGGCCTTCAACCAGTAAACGCGACCAATATCGGTAAAAACAAGGATATCGTCGTGGGTAGATGCTATAAATACATTTTCAACAAAATCCTCATCCCTTGTGGTTATCCCTCGGATCCCTTTTCCGCCTCGATGCTGATTTCGATACGCTGTGATGGGCGTTCGTTTGATGTATCCTTCTCCGGTGATAGTGATGACAACATCTTCCTCCACAATAAAATCTTCAATGTTCATCTCCCGTTCTTCCGGTACAATCTGGGACAACCTCTCGTCACCAAAGGTTTCGACCGCTTCTTTCAATTCCTCCTTAACAATTCCAAGGACCTTTTGTTCACTGGCAAGGATTTCTTCCAGTTTCTGAATCAATTTCAGTAACTGACGATATTCTTCCAGGATCTTATCCCTCTCCAGCCCGGTGAGACGCTGAAGCTTCATATCCAGAATCGCCTGGGCCTGAAGATCGGAAAAAGAAAAGCGATCGATCAATGCCTTCTTTGCTTCCGGCGGGTTGGTTGCGGCTTTGATGAGTCGAATGACTTCATCGATATTTTCAATGGCAATTTTTAACCCTTCCAGGATATGGGCCCGTGCACGTGCTTTCGCCAGGTCAAAGATTGTACGCTTGACAATAACATCCTTCCTGAAAGCAACAAATTCCTCAATGATTTCCTTAAGATTAAGTATCTTGGGATGCAGATGAACCAATGACAGCAGGATAATGGAAAAACTGGATTCCAGTTGCGTATGTTTGAACAGGTGGTTCAGTAGGACTTGGGGAACGGTTCCCTTTTTCAGCTCTATCACTACCCGGATACCATCCCGATCGGATTCATCCCTGAGATCACTGATTCCCTCAATTTTCTTGTCTTTTACAAGAGTCGCGATTTTTTCAATCAGAGTGGCTTTATTCACCTGATAGGGAATTTCACTGATGATAATCTTTTCTCTGTCCCCTTTAAATTTTTCCACATAGGTTCGGGCACGCATGATGGCTTTTCCCCGTCCGGTTCGATAAGCACTTTCAATTCCAGAAATTCCATAAATAATGCCACCGGTAGGAAAATCAGGACCTTTGATGTGTTTCATCAATTCCGGCAATTCAATATCAGGATTCTCAATAGTGGCAATAATTCCGCTTATGACTTCCCTAAGATTGTGGGGCGGAATACTGGTTGCCATCCCAACGGCAATTCCACTTGACCCGTTTACCAACAGATTTGGAATCCTGGCGGGCAAAACGGTCGGCTCCTGAAGAGAACCATCGTAGTTGGGAAGAAAGTCCACCGTCTCCTTCTCCAGGTCATTGAGAAGTTCATGGGCGATTTTCTTCATTCGGATTTCCGTGTATCGCATGGCCGCTGCGGGGTCACCATCAATGGAACCGAAGTTTCCCTGCCCATCTACCAGCATATATCGCAGTGAAAAACTCTGAGCCATCCGGACAATGGTATCGTAGACTGCCGAATCGCCGTGTGGGTGATATTTACCAATTACATCACCGACAACTCTGGCTGATTTCTTATATGGCTTGTTATAGTCATTTTTCATGTCGTACATGGCATACAATACCCTGCGATGCACCGGTTTCAGTCCATCCCGTACATCCGGAATGGCTCGACCGACAATTACACTCATCGCGTAATCCAGGTATGATTTCTTTACTTCTTTTTCAATTTCTATCTTGCGAATATCTTCCGACATCTCTTACACCACCTGTCAGATATCCAGATTCTGGACGTCATGTGAATTTTCTTCAATAAACTGGCGACGGGGCTCTACCGCATCTCCCATCAACCGGGAAAAAGTATCTTCTGCTTCCACAGAGTCTTCTATGACCACTCGAAGTAGGGATCGGGACTCCGGATCCAGAGTAGTTTCCCATAGCTGTTCCGGGTTCATCTCACCAAGACCTTTATAACGCTGGATATTCAGGCCCTTCTGGGAATACTCCTCCACCTTTTCCAGCAGTTTGAAAATAGATTTGACCGTATCCAGTTCAACTCCGTCTTTTTTGATGATAATTTTTCGCTTCATAAAAGTTCCAACTGTTTTGAACAGACCGCCAAGCAGACGGAAAGAAGGAAGTCGAATGAGATTCTGTCCGATGACAGAGCCTGAAAATGCAATTCCGGAAATGCTATTCACCGTCAGTGTATAGTCTCCGTGCTCTTCATCAAAATCGATGGATTCCACTGTAAGACCATATTCTGTCAGTGCTGCCTTTAATTGGTGAACGTAGTCTGCTTTTTTAAACTCATTAGCTGAGATGCAGCCATAGGCCAACAGAAACTCCACAATCTTACGGCTGTATCCTTTTCTTTCCAGGCGTGAAAAATAGTCATTCATCTGTTTGGCTGATTTCAGTAAATCAAGCCATCTGCTGGTTCGGATGCGATTTTCACCGTCTTCCGGAACCAGTTGGTACCGCTCAAAGAACAATTGAAGCAGATACTCCTGCATCGCCATTTCATCTTTCAGGTAAACGCTTTTCTTTCCGGCTTTCACTCTGAATAATGGGGGTTGTGCAATATAGAGGTAGCCCCTCTCGATCAACTCCCTCATCTGTCGAAAGAAGAATGTCATAATGAGTGTCCGAATGTGGGCGCCATCGACATCGGCATCTGTCATGATAATTACCTTATGGTAGCGGAGCTTGCTGATGTCAAAATCTTCTTTCCCGATTCCGGTTCCAAGGGCAGTAATCATCAGGCGAATTTCCTGGGAAGAGAGTATTTTGTCGAAACGAGCTTTTTCTACGTTTAAAATCTTTCCTTTCAGCGGCAGAATGGCCTGACATTTTCTATCCCGGCCCTGTTTGGCGGATCCACCGGCAGAATCACCCTCCACTAAAAAGATTTCTGAAAGCGCCGGGTCTTTTTCCTGACAATCTGCCAATTTTCCCGGAAGATTTGAAGAATCCAGTGCGCCTTTGCGCCGTGTCAGTTCCCTGGCTTTTCTGGCTGCTTCCCTGGCCCGGGACGCGTCGATTGCTTTCTCAATGATTATTTTGGCAATTTTGGGGTTTCGGTCAAAATAGTCCATCAGGTTTTCACCGACAACTGATTCTACAATTCCCCTCACTTCAGATGAAATGAGTTTTTCCTTGGTCTGGGACGAAAATTTTGGATCCGGGTGTTTTACCGATAAAATTGCAGTGAGCCCTTCCCGTACGTCATCTCCTGAAAGCGTCACTTTTTTCTGTTTTTCCATACCGTTTGAAGACAGGTATGTGTTCAGTGTTCGGGTAAGGGCTGAACGAAACCCCATCAAGTGGGTTCCACCATCCTTGTTGTGAATGTTGTTGGCAAAGCAATACACTGTTTCATTGTAGGCATCGGTCCACTGCATTGCTACTTCCACAATTGTCCCATCTTTATCTTTATTAAAGAACACAACCTCGTGATGGAGTGGTTTCTTGTTGCGATTCAAGTGTTCCACAAAGGATACAATTCCACCCTCATAGTTGAAAGTCTTCTTCTCACCGGTTCGTTCGTCTTCAATACTGATCTTCAGCCCTTTGTTTAAAAAAGAAAGCTCCCGAAGGCGCTGGGCCAGTGTTTCAAATTCATATTCAAGGATCTTGAAAACATCCGGGTCCGGCTTAAATCGAATCAAGGTACCTGTCTTGCTGCTTTTTCCTATTTTATCAAGGGGGGTAACCGGTTCCCCTTTATGATATTCCTGCCTGTAAACAAAACCATCTCTTTTGATTTCCATTTCCAGAGTCTCAGATAGTGCATTTACAACTGAAACTCCGACTCCATGAAGACCACCGGAAACCTTATAGGAGCTTGTGTCGAATTTTCCCCCGGCGTGCAGTACGGTCATAATCACTTCCGCTGCCGGTCTATTTTCCTCGGTGTGCATGTCTACAGGGATGCCGCGACCATTATCTTCTACCGTTACACTGTTATCGACATGGATAACCACTTGAATATGGTCACAGTATCCGCCAAGGGCTTCATCAATTGAATTGTCCACCACCTCAAATACCATGTGGTGAAGGCCCGAACCATCATCAGTGTCTCCAATATACATTCCCGGGCGCTTTCTGACTGCATCCAGTCCTTTCAGAACCTTAATGCTGTCCGCATTGTACGTTTCGCTCATTCAGTTATTCCTTCTTTCTTCACTTTTCAACTGCACCAGCTGGTGTTGGAATCTGGAAAAGCGCTGGTGATCTGTTGTGGTTAACACAACTTGAAACTGGCCCATCACCAGGTCCAGGTTTCGGACCATATTGGTTTTGTCAAATTCCGAGTCAAAATCGTCCAATAACAAAACCGGTTTAATTCCTCTCTGTTGGTGAAACAGGTGACCAACGGTTGTAATTACATCAAAAAAAACCTTTTTTTGTTGGCCTGAAGAACTAAATTCCCGCACATCCTTTCCCTGGCGCAAAAAACGATAGCGATCCAGGTGGGAACCCGCAAGAACGATTTGCTTTTCCTGCTCAACCAATAAAAAACTGTCCAGTGATTTATCGGGTTGACTGGGTAAATACTCGATTTCTACACCTTCAGGAAGCAGTTTATTCAAAACAGATGTCAACCATTTTCGCTGTTTTGTCAGTTTCATCCTGTGCTCTTCCAGCACTCGGTTCCATGCTTGAATTATATCATTTCTTACCATTTTTTTCAACAGCAAACGCTTGTTATTCAGCGCTGTTCTATAGCCGGAAAGCGCCTGAATGTAGGCTGGAAAAAGTCGACTTAAAACCTTGTTAAAAAAGAGGTATGTATTCCTTCTACCGGCGCGTACAACATCAAGAGACTTCTGGTTGAGGATGAAAAAAGGAAACTGTGTGGAGATGGCTGCTATTTTTTCCCTTTCTTCGTTGAGAAATATCTCTTTTTGTTTTTCAGGCAACCTGTATCGAGCATCCAGATGACCGTTGTCTGTGTCAATCTCAACACGAAACCACAACTTTGAAAACATTATCAATTGTTGAACATTTCGGGTTCTGAACGATCTTCCACATCCTGCAAAGTAAATCGCTTCAAGAATGGATGTTTTCCCTGACCCGTTGGGACCGGAAATAACCGTCAGGTTTGGGTCAAACTGGATTTCTTTCTCCGTTAAAATCCTAAAATTTCTAATCCTACAATTACGGATCACTGCTGAACGACCTAATCTACTCCAGAATTAACGGGTTAATAAGAAAGGTATAATCCACACCGTTCTTTGTAAAAAGGAAATTGGCTGCTTTTTCCCCTGTTGTATCCATAAGGGCTCGAACTTCTTCCACATCGACGACGTTAAAAAATGAGCTGAGATATTCAATATTGTACCCTAGTTTAAAATATTTTCCCTTGTATTGAAGGGGTTTCCGAACAATACCCACTGATCCTTCGATATCCTGAAGGGAAGCAATAATATTTCCCTGGTCGAATTCGAAAATTATCTTTTTTGAAAATTGGCCACTGAGAGGTTGAAGCTCTTTAATAATATCTTTTATGTGGGCAACCTTCAGTAAGAGTTCGGTCAATTGCTCCTGATCTGTAAAAAATGAACGATAATCTACAAAAGATTGGTTGACCAGACGGGAAAAAAGAACCCTTGATCCGGCTTGAAAGAAAATATTTGTGCCGTCTCTTCCCATCAGAAGCATATCTGATTCTTTCGCATGCTGAATCATCTTTTTCAACTCAAGGAAGGTTTTCTTTGAGAGAATAAAATTTGTATTTTCTATTTCTTCTGTTTGTTCCAAAGCGGTGGAAGCAACAAAAAGGGTATGGCGATTTGATGTGACAATATTAATTTCATTATCGTAAAACTCAAAAAAAGCTCCATTTAAGGCCCTTTCTTTAATCATTTCCGTATTAATGGAAACGGATACGGTGCTGATTACATCAGAAATGGGGCCTTTTGGAAGTTTAACTATGTTGAATGAAAAATCATAGTCCGGAATAATTGGGTAATTATCATCTACCTGGGCATTAATGGAATAAAAACTTTGGCCTTTCTCTATTTTGAGCCATTCATCTTCAATCCAGAAAGTGATATCACCATCCGGAAGGACCCGCACAATTTCAAAAAATTTCTTCGCTGATACAATAACCACACCGTCTTCCTCAATATCCGCTTTCAACGCAACGGTCAAACCGACTTCAAGGTCTGTTCCTTTCAGATACAGTAATTGACCTTCAGCTTTAATATACATATTGGAAAGGATGGCAATTGTAGATCTTTTTTCGACAATTCCATTAATAAGGGAAAGCTCACGGATAAGATCTGCTTTGTTAATTGTGAAACGCATTTTCTATTTCTCCTCTGGAATATATTCTAGATTAGATTTTACCAGAAATAGTAGGGTTTGTGAATCCTGTGGAAAAACAATCAGGGAGTGAATTTTCCCTGTGGAAAATTATTTAAGGAATTGTGGAAAAATAAAACCTTTCACACATAAAAACCAGTCTGTGGAAAAGATATTATATAATTGAGTAGAAACAATCGTATCTTATAGAAAAATATTATTTTATAGATATTTTAAAACTGTCAATAAGTCGATTAAACTTAGGATCGTCCTTTATTTTTTTACGTATTTTTTCAACGCCATAAATAACAGTTGTGTGGTGTTTTTTTCCAAAACACCTTCCAATTTCAGGGTAAGATAAAGGAGTGAGTGTTTTACAGAGATACATGGCAATTTGCCTTGGAAGAACAACGGAAGCTGAATTGTTTTTTTCTTTGAGACGACCAGGTGTAATTTTATAAAAATCCGCAATGTATTGGATGATTGTATCAGGGGTGAGATTTTCATTGTCATTTGAGTATATCTGAAGACTTTTTTTAACGAGTGCGGGGGTAATCTTCTTATCATTGAGCTTCGCCACAGCAATTACTTTATTCAGGGCGCCTTCAAGTTCACGTACGTTCTGGCGGATTTTCTTTGCAATAAACAGGGCAATATCGTCTGGAAGCTGAATTTTGTGTTTTTCAGCTTTTTTCTGAAGAATTGCAATACGAACCTCGAGCTCAGGGGGTTGAATATCTGCGATAATTCCCCATGAAAATCTTGTCATAAGGCGTTCTTCCAGGCGGGAAATGTCTTTTGGTAGAGAATCACTTGAAAGAACAATTTGTTTTTGTCTGTCAAATAACTCATTAAAGGTATTAAAAAATTCTTCCTGGGTACCAACCTTACCTGCGAGAATATGAATATCATCCACCAGGAGAACATCACAATTTCTATAATTAAGCCGGAATTGGTCCATTTTTTTAGTTCTCACAGCAACAATATACTCATTCATGAATGCTTCAGCAGACAAAAAGGCAATCCTAAGATCTGTATACTGGTGACTGAGCTGGTGTCCAATAGCATGGAGGAGATGGGTTTTTCCAAGGCCCGTACCGCCATAGATAAATAGTGGGTTATATGTGTATCCGGGTTTTTCAGTTACCGCGATACTGGTTGCATAAGCCAATTCATTTGTAGGACCGACTACAAAATTTCCAAAGGTGTAATTTTCATTGAAACGGGGTTTTTTGAAACGAATTTTGGGTGTTGTTTCTGAAATATCTTGGGAGTGGGAAAATTCTTTACCTATGGATGCACTTTGAGACGAAGATGTTGATTTTGTTGTAAAATCAATCTCTTTTGTTATTTTCAATTCATCCAGTATCTGTTGAAGGAAAGTTTTATAGTAACGATTAATAAAATCAGCAAAATAAGTCTCGGGAACATGAACGGTAATTTTCCCGTTTTCACTGAATACCTGCTGACTATCCGCAAACCATTCATTGAAAGATTCAGTTGGAATACGGTCCGCCAGTTTTGTTTTAATTAGATCCCAAGTGTCCATTTTCCACAACTTTTCCACAGATTTGGTGAATATCTTATAATGAAATTGTCAACAACAAAAGGGTAGCATAAAGGGTGTGAAAAAAACAAGTGATTTAGGGGGTGAAAAAGTAATTGGTAAGAAAAATGGTGGGGCATTAGGGATTCGAACCCCAGACCCGCTGATTAAGAGTCAGCTGCTCTACCACCTGAGCTAATGCCCCATCCTGCGGCGGAAAATACTCTATCGGTTTTAAAAAGAAGTGTCAAGAAAAAAAGAAGGAGGCAACTGCCTCCTTCTTTTTATGAACTACTCAACGTAATCGAGATGGAAGTTTTTCTCTTTGTGGAATTTTAGATAGCGGTAAATATCGTTGCGATTTGGGTATACTCTATCTGTTATGTATTGAAAATACTCCGTTGGCTCCGGCAAGCGGCCAAGTAGGGCTGAAACAGCGGCCAGTTCAGCAGATCCAAGAAAAACCTGAGCATTGTCACCCATTCGGTTGTCAAAATTACGGGTTGATGTTGAAATTACAGTAGCATTTGCATTAACACGGGCCTGATTTCCCATGCAGAGGGAACATCCTGGAATTTCGGTGCGGGCACCAACAGCATTGTAAATACTGTAATAACCTTCAGTCATTAATGTAGCACGATCCATTTTGGTCGGCGGGGTAAGCCAGATTTTTGTTGGCGTTTGCTTTTCACCCTTCCATATATAGCCGGCTGCTCTGAAATGTCCAATATTGGTCATACATGATCCGATAAAGACCTCATCAATTTTGCGATTGGAAACATCTGAAAGAAGTTTAACATCGTCCGGATCATTGGGACATGCCAGAATCGGTTCTGTGATGTCGGAAAGTTCAATTTCCAGGACAGCTGCATATTCTGCGTTGTCATCCCGGCTCAGAAGATGGGGATGAGCCAGCCACTCTTCACAGGCTTCAATTCGTTGTTTCAGGGTATCGGCACTCCGAAATCCGGTCTCAATCATCTTTTTCATTAAGGCGATATTACTTCTCAGGTATTCCACAACAGTGTCTTCAGAGAGTTTTACTGTTGCTGCAGCCGCAGAGCGTTCAGCAGAGGCATCTGTCAGCTCAAAAGCCTGTTCAACCGTGAGGTCCGGTAAGCCCTCAATCTCGAGGATTCTTCCGTTGAAGATATTCTTCTTATTTTGTTTCTCTACAGTCATCAGACCTTTCTGAATGGCAAAATAAGGAATTGCGTTGACTGCATCACGCAGGGTAATGCCGGGGTTAAATTTTCCCTTAAATTTTACCAGGACAGATTCCGGCATATCCAGTGGCATGAAACCCAATGCCCCGGCAAACGCCACAAGTCCGGATCCGGCAGGAAAAGAAATACCCAGTGGAAAACGGGTATGACTGTCACCGCCGGTACCGACAGTATCTGGAAGAATGAGCCGGTTGAGCCAAGTGTGTACCACACCATCTCCAGGATGAAGGGATACTCCTTTTCTTGAAGTTATAAAATAAGGAAGTGTTTGATGCATATGAACATCAGAGGGTTTGGGATAGGCAGCTGTGTGGCAGAAAGACTGCATGAACAACCCAGCCTGGAACTCGAGACAGGCAAGCTCTTTCAATTCATCTGCTGTCATTAGTCCGGTGGTATCCTGAGAACCCACAGTAGCCATAGAGGGCTCACAGGCAGTACCGGGAAGGACACCGGCCTGGCCACAAGCTTTCCCAACAATTTTTTGAGCAAGAGAATATCCCTGATTGGTTTTTGGTGTTGGATTATCCGGTGCAATAAAAGAGGTTGATTCCGGTAGATTCAGTGTTCTTCTTCCTTTCTGAGTCAATGCGCGGCCAATGATCAGGTTTAAACGTCCGCCGGCGCGGAATTCATCTTTCAGTGTGGCGGGCTTAATCTCAAACGAGGAAAGAACTTCCTGGTTTGAGGAAAAAATCTTTCCATGTTTTGTATTAATTGTTACCACATCTCCAGTTTTTAGTTTTGTGACATCACATAAAATGGGCAAGCCGCCTGAGTCTTCCGCGGTGTTGAAAAAAATAGGGGCAATCAGGTTCCCGAGCACAATGCCGGCCCGACGTTTATTGGGAAGAAAATGAGTATCTTCGCCAATATGCCACATCAGCGAATTGCAGGCAGATTTTCTGGATGATCCGGTTCCAACAACATCACCAACAAAAGCGACCTGGAAACCCTCTTCTCGAAACTTGCGAATCATTTCCAGTCCATCAGGGAAACGGGATTCGCCCATGCAAAGGGAGTGCAGCGGGATATCCGAGCGGCTCCAGGCATCCTTTGCAGGAGAAAAATCATCTGTGTTGATTTCTCCGTCAACCCTGTAGATCTTGACGTTGAATTCTTCCGGGAAGGCGGGTCGACTGGTAAACCATTCTGCATCTGCCCAGGACCGGAGTACTGCCATAGCCCGGGGATTGGTATCGGACATTTCAACAATCCGATCATAAGCATTATAGATGAGAATGGTATGTTTGAGAGCCGTTGCGGCAAGGTCCCCCAACGTATCATTTGAAAGAAGGGAGATTAAGGGTTCAATATTGTAACCACCCAGCATTGTACCGAGACAGGTAACAGCTTCTGCGGGGGAAACGACTGGGGATTTTGTTTCCCCACAAGCAATTTTGTACAGCCAGGCTGCCTTAATCTTTGCGGCTGGATCCACCCCAGGAGAAACATGTTCAAGTAGCAAGTTCAGAAGATACTGTTCTTTCCCTGCCGGAGGGCTTTCCAGGAGTTTGCACAACTGTTTTACCTGTGATGGGTTTAGAGGAAGGGGTGGAATTCCCTTTTCCCGACGCTCATTTGTGTGTTTTGTGTAAGCTTCAATCATTTTTTCCTCCTGGAAAGTACAATTCAGATATACGGCGATATTATACCGGATAGAATGACAGAAGACTGTGTTTTTTTAAGGCTGGATGGAAATGAAGTGGCGGCTTTTTGAAAAAGGCGTTGACAGGCGTGATTCAGTCGCATATGATACTGGCGAACTGACGACCACGATGAAAGGAGTGGAATATGCGACCGACATTCAAACCCAACCGCAGAAAGAGACACAAAACCCACGGTTTTCTTGTCAGGATGAAGACAAAGGCCGGGACGAGAATAATCAATGCAAGAAGACGCAAGGGCAGAAAGAAACTTGCAGCTTAACACTTGGGTATTTCCAGAGAAATCAGTCTGAAAAAGCGACCGCAATTTCTTTGTGTTTATGACGAAGGACGTAAAAAGAATTGTAGAACATTTGTCCTTTATTATTTAAGTGGTTGTGAAGAAAAGCGGTTCGGTTTTACTGTGTCTCGAAAAATCGGGAACGCAGTCATAAGAAACAAAGTGAAAAGAAGGCTCGGTGAGCTGGTGAGAAAACATTATGACCGCTTTGATAACGGCACATGGTATGTATTCAACGCCAAGCGTCGCACAGCCCTGGCTTCCTTTGCGGAGTTGGACGCGGATTTCGAGCTGTTTTTTCAGGAGGCACATGAAAAGGCTTCTGCTGATTCTCATCAAAGGGTATAGAAAATTTATTTCACCAATCTTTCCCTCGAGCTGCAGATTTACGCCGACATGTTCCCAGTTTGGTTATGAAGCTATTGAAAAATATGGTAGTTGGAAGGGTGGTTGGCTGGCTTTGAAAAGGATTTGCCGATGCAATCCATTTCATCGGGGCGGCCATGATCCGGTTCCATGAGATGGGGAAATAATTACCAGGGAGAAAAAATGGAGAAGCGTACTGTTCTGGCAATTGTGATTTCGATCGTTTTTATCCTGATATGGCAAAAAATGGTGGTGGATAAAGTAAACCCCGGGAAAGCACCGCAAACTGAAGTCGTGTCCCGAGAGGGCGACAACAAGACGCCGATGCCTGTGAACGGAAACATTGAAAAATCTGGAGTAGAATCTCCGAAAATAAGTCAACAAACAGAAGATATAGATACAAAATCCACTGAAGCAGACTCGGATATGGCAAATGTTCAGTCTGGAGAGGATTTACCGGAGCAATTTGTGACCCTGGAAAACCAGTTCATAAAGCTCAAATTCACGAACAAGGGCGGAAGGCTTCTTTCAGCGCAGATAAAAGGATATAAGGACGAATCGGGCAGAGAGATGGAGCTGGTGAACCCGGTAATGGCCGAACGTTCACTAACGCCGTTTTCAACCGAGGGAAAGCTTGAATATTTAAACAAAATTGGATTTAAGGTTGTTGAAGATCATTCAAGTGTAATATTTACATATGATGCCGGAGATAAGAGAGTTGAAAAAAAATTCGAGTTATCCGAAGGGTATCAATTAAAAGTCACCGTTCATGAAGAAGGTTTCGGGGAATTGGAATTGAGTCTTGGCCCAGGAATTGATTCAGCGGAGAAATTGAATAGTCGGTACAGCACCGAAGACACAGTGGTCTTTTACACTGACGACAGTGTTGAGAGAATTAATAAAAAGAAATTGAAAAATGGAGCATTGGCTGAGACTAGGCTGGAATGGGTTGCCATAGAAGATAAGTATTTTGCAAAAATATTCAAGCCTGAAACAAAAAACTTGAAGATAATTGGAGCAAAACAGAGCTATAAAGGGGAAAAGAAAGATATTGACGTTTCGGACGTTGTTTTTGTTGGGAAGAATATCAAAGGGACCCTTTTTCTTGGGCCAAAAGATTACGATGTTGTGAAGAAACTTGGCAACCACTACGAGAAAATTGTCAATTTTGGGTTTTTTGGTGTATTTGCGAAATGGTTGTTTTTTGCTTTGAGATGGATAAATGGATGGATACACAATTACGGGTGGTCTATTATTCTGTTAACAATATTGATTCGATTGTTAATTTTTCCGATCAGCCAGGCTGGCCTGAAGTCAATGAAAGACATGCAGCGGGTTCAGCCCAAAATGAAGGAAATTCAAGCGAAGTACAAAAAATTCGGTAAGGACTTGACGAAGAAACAGGAGATGAATCGGGAAATTCAGGAGCTTTACAAGAAAGAAGGAGTAAGTCCATTGGGCGGCTGTCTGCCGATGGTTCTCCAGATGCCCATATTTTTCGCGTTCTGGAGCCTCCTGTTGAATGTGATTGAGTTGAGACAGGCACCCTTTATATTCTGGATAAAGGACCTGTCTGCTTATGATCCTTACTACGTTTTACCGGTTTTGATGGGAGTCAGTCAATTGATTTCTCAAATGATTACCCCGTCAACCGGGGACGCAAACCAGAAAAAGATGATGTACGCATTACCGATTGTGTTTACTGTTGTTCTGGCAACAGCGCCGAGCGGTTTGATTGTATATTGGACAACAAACAATCTGTTCCAGATTGTGCAGCAGATGCTTGTTAATCGTAGCATGAAAGAAGCTGTTGGGGAGTAAAGTATGGCGTTGGAAAAGAGTTTGTTTTCAGGAAAAGACGTTGAGGAAGCACTGGACAAGGCAAGCCAGTACTATAATGTAAATGAAACGCTCCTTCAGTACAGAGTGGTGGCAAGGGACCAGTCTTTGTTTTCTCCGCTGAATGGTGAGGTGACGGTTAAAATTGAAAGAATAGGAAAGCAAAAAGGAAAACGAAGGGTTCCGGACCAGATTGAGAAGGTCGAGACTATGCTCAATGACCTGTTCCTGAAGGCAAAACTGAATGCAAAAGCGGTATACAGGCACACGAATGGATCCGTCGAGTTTGATGTCTCTGGAAGGGATACGGACCTTTTACTCGAGAAGAATGGGACTTTGCTGGATGCTTTTCAATACCTTGTAAATCGAATGATTCCACGGAACACCAAGATGAAGATAGTACTGGAATGTGAGTCTTTCAGGAGAAATCGGGTACGAGAATTGCAGAGTATGGCAGAAAAAGCGGCTTCAAAGGTTCGGGATTTTGGAAAACCCTACCTTTTTTCTCCAATGAATCCGGCAGAAAGACGCCAGATTCACCTCGCATTGCAGGATGACAAGATGATTTCTACTGAGAGCCTTGGTGATGGTCACTACAAGCGGGTGAAGGTGTATATTAAAAAGCGAGGATAAGGATGGAGACAATCGGGGCAATTGCGACACCGGCAGGCGCCGGGGGCGTCGGGATTGTCCGTGTGTCCGGAGAAAATGCTCAGGAAATTTTCAACAGATTTTTTCATACCGAATATGCGGAAATAGAAGAAAAACATGCCTATTTTGGAAAAGTAACAGACAGGGAAGGGAATGCTCTGGACAGCGGTATCGGTTTATTTTTCAAAGGTCCCAGATCCTATACCGGTGAAGACATCGTCGAATTCCAAATTCATGGAGCTCCCATTATTCTGAAACGCCTGTTACAGGAGATTTTGCAAAGCGGGTTGGCACGGTTGGCTGAGCCAGGTGAATTTACAAGACGGGCCTTTCTCAATGGAAAGCTTTCATTGACGGAAACCGAACGATTGAATCTGTTGCTCCAGGCGGAAACGGAGCTTCAACTTCGGGTAGCCCGGGAATTAGAGAAAGGAAGAATGGCCCGAAGGGTCCGCGAAATAAGAGAGCGTCTCCTTTCTTTGGGTAGCCGCGTAGAAGCTTCAATTGAATATCCGGAAGATGATGAAACCGGAAGTGCTCTTAATTCTATTCAGGAAGATGCATCTTCATTAGTGAATGAAATGAAAAGACTTTCTGTCACGTATGACAGGGTTATTCATTGGGTAGAAGGAATCAGGGTTGTGATTGTTGGAGCACCTAATTCCGGTAAATCATCCCTGTTGAACGCGATTGTCGGGTATCAGCGCGCAATCGTAACGGCGACGCCAGGGACAACCCGTGATACGGTGGAAGTGACAACTGATATTGAAGGCCTGCGGTGTACTTTTGTGGATACTGCCGGGTTTCGAGAACCTGGGGATGAGGTGGAAGCCGCTGGAATTTCCCGTGCAAGAGACCAATTGGAATTAGCAGATGTAGTAATCCTTGTATGGGATGCGGAAAATGTATCAGAATCCAGGGATATTGAGCGTCAGATTCCCGCCAGCACTTTCGTGATTAAGATTCAGAGCAAAGCTGACTTACTGAATGAAATTCCCCCGGGTTTTGTTGCTGTCTCGGCAAAAACTGGACTTGGGATAGGGGAAGTTTTAAAAATGGTGTGGACATTGTTTGACAATGTGGACCTTGAGCATGTTTTCTTGTTCACCGAAAGGCAGAAGAGGGCAGTGGAATCTGCTACCAGTGAGTTAGAGAGGGTACTTTCTTTCTTACGAGATGATCGAACAGTGGAAATGGCAGCGGCACATCTCGGAATTGCATGCTGGCACCTTGAGACAATTATTGGTGTGGTTACAACGGATGAGATTCTGGATGGAATCTTTTCAAACTTTTGTCTGGGGAAGTGACGGTATGGACAATTTTGATGTGATTGTTGTTGGTGCGGGCCATGCCGGTTGCGAGGCAGGTTCTGCAAGTGCTCGAATGGGTTTGAATACCTGTCTATTGACCGTGAATTTAGATGTGATCGGGCAGCTTTCCTGTAACCCGGCTATTGGTGGTTTGGGCAAAGGCCAGATAGTACGGGAGATTGACGCGATGGGCGGGCTGATGGGAGAAGTGACAGACGAAGCGGGAATCCAGTTTCGCATGCTGAATAAGAGCCGTGGCCCTGCGGTCCAGGCACCCCGTGCACAGGCGGACAAAGTTATGTACAGGTTGGCAATGAGAAGGCGTCTGGAGAACACCAGAAACCTCCGTGTGGTACAGGATGTTGCGACAGCTATATTGACGAAAGGAAACCAGGTGACAGGGGTTGAGTTTATATCCGGAGAAACACTTTCATGCAGGGCAGTTATTGTGGCGACAGGCACGTTTCTCGGCGGACAGATTTTTATCGGGAACAAGACCTATTCTGCCGGACGAAGCAATGAACTGTCGTCGATTGGGCTACGACACAGCTTATTAAATCTTGGATTCCAGTTGAGTCGGATGAAAACCGGAACACCCCCAAGGGTCCATCGTGATTCAATTGATTTCGGTGAAATGGAGATCCAGCCCGGAGATGAGCCGCCAATCCCTTTTTCGTTTCGGACAGGTTCATTAAAATTGGATCAGGTCCCCTGTTATTTAACATATACAAACAGAGATACCCATCGCGTCATCGAAGAAAATATGGAGAAGTCCGCACTGTTTTCCGGTGCCATTCAAGGTGTGGGTCCTCGGTATTGCCCTTCAATTGAAGACAAACTCAGAAAGTTCCCGGATCGGGTACGACATCAGGTTTTCCTGGAACCGGAATCACGATTTACTGCTGAATATTATGTCAACGGAGTTTCAACTTCCCTTCCTGTGGAAATTCAGAAGGCCTATTTGAATACAATCACCGGAATGGAAAGGGCGGAGATTACTCGGCCCGGGTATGCTATTGAATATGACAGCATTAGTCCTCTTGAGCTGCAATTGACACTGGAAGCAAAAAACGTGAGTGGCTTGTTTTTTGCCGGACAGATAAACGGCACTTCCGGATATGAAGAGGCGGCAGGTCAGGGATTGGTCGCTGGAATAAATGCAGTACAGGTAATTCGAGGAGAAGCGCCGCTGATTCTGGATCGGAAGGAGGCATATATTGGAGTAATGATTGATGATCTGATCACGAGGGGTGTGGATGAACCCTATCGGATGTTCTCTTCCCGTGCGGAATATCGATTGCTGTTGGACCATCTTTCTGCGGATCGCAGATTGATGGCATATGGTCATAAATATGGCTTGATAGCAAAAGAGGTGTTTGACGCTATGGAAAAGAAATATAGTGAAATCGATCGGTATTGCTCAGAGGCGACCAAAGTTTCCGTACGGGAGAGTTTTCAAACTACAACCTGTCTGGAAGAGCGGGGAATTGAGTGGAAAAATGTTATAACTCTGGAAAAGTTGATTAGAAGGCCGGACGTGAATCTGGAAGAACTGAAGGGTAAAATGATTGCGGACTGGGCGCCGTTATGGCCCAGAGAGGTTTCTGCAAGGATTCGGTACAGAGGTTATGTTGACCGTGAGAATTCCAAAATTGAGAACACGGCAAAAATGAGGACGATGTCGATCCCGAAGGGGTTTGACTTTAATAGGCCTGGTTTGTCCCGCGAGGTGATTGAGAAGCTTGAAAAGGTTCAGCCAGCCACATTGGACCATGCTTCGAGAATACCCGGTATAACACCGGCAGCGATAACGGTTCTGTATCTAAGCCTTTCAAATGAAAAGAAAAGATAAAAAGTGTTCCACGTGGAACATTGCCGCAATAGCTGTAGTTGTGGGCATTTGAGCGGGCAACTTTACCTTCTCTTTCAATGCGAGGTATGATAAATTGATCGCTATGAGTAGAATTATTGCAATCGCAAATCAAAAAGGCGGGGTCGGGAAAACGACAACAGCGATTAACCTGGCTGCCTCCCTTGCAGTGGCCGAAAAAAAAGTATTATTGGTAGACTTTGACCCGCAGTCCAATTCAACCAGCGGGATTGGTATTGATAAGGAAGACAAGGAGAGAAATATCTACACCTGCCTTTCCGGAGATGTTCCGGTACGAGACTGTATACGGGATACGGACCTGGAATGGTTGAAGGTGATTCCTTCGAACAGAAATCTGGCTGGAGCGGAAATAGAGCTGGTCAGTCAGATTGGAAGGGAGTTTTTCCTCCGGAATCTTCTGGTTCCATTGAAAGATGATTTTGAATATATATTAATAGACTGCCCCCCATCTCTCGGTTTGTTGACGGTAAATGCGCTGGTTGCAGCTGAGTCCATCATCATTCCCATACAATGCGAGTATTTTGCGTTGGAGGGAGTAACAGACCTGATGCGAACAATTTCCATGATCCGGGATAGCGTAAACCCTTCCCTGGAATTGGAAGGGGTCGTGCTGACAATGTACGACGATCGAACCAACTTGTCGCAGCAGGTCACGCTGGAAATCCAAAATTATTTTAAAGAGCGGGTATTCGAAACGGTAATACCAAGGAATGTCCGCCTTGGTGAGGCGCCCAGTTTTGGCCTTCCGGTTCTGATGTATGAGATCAAATCACGGGGGGCCCAGTCTTATCTGAAACTGGCAAAGGAGCTGATTGAGCATGAAACGAAAAGCGTTGGGTAAAGGGATCCAGTCACTGATTCCCCAGACCCCTCCGTCGGAAAATTTGGCTGAAGTAGATATCTCCCGCATCAAACCATCTCCCTACCAACCAAGGCGCCGTTTTGATCCTGAAAAGTTGGAAGAGCTGGCCACGTCCATACGAAATTCCGGGATTATCCAACCGGTAGTCCTGGCAAAAGATCCAGATGGGAATTACACTCTGATTGCTGGGGAACGCAGGTGGCGAGCTGCCCAATTGGCTGAAATGACCCGGATCCCGGCTGTTTTTCGGGATCTTCCGGAAGAAAAGAAGGCTGAATATGCCCTAATCGAGAATATTCAACGCCAGGATTTGAATCCGGTGGAAGAAGCATTGGCATACAAAAGTCTGCTGGAGCGGTATGAGTTGACCCAGGAAGAACTGTCGGGTCGACTTGGAAAAAAGCGCAGCAGTATTACCAACATGCTGAGGATTTTGAGACTTCCCGAGGAAGTGCTGGCAGCGATAGAGGATGGACAGGTCTCACTGGGGCATGCAAAGATTCTCTCCGGTATTTCTGATGCTGACCGTCTGTTAAAGGCGGCACGGGAGATCCGGGAAAAAGGCCTGACTGTTCGGGCACTGGAAGCCCGCCTGAAGAAAACAACAAAACCTGCTGTTTCAACAAAAAGAGCGGATGTATTTCTCCAGGATGGAGAAGAGCGTTTGTCAAAGAAATTGGGAACCGGTGTGAAAATCAAGGGAGATGCCACCCGGGGGTCCATTGTGATTCGATATCATTCCAAAGAGCAACTGATTTCGCTCTTTGAATCTCTGATAAAGAGGTGAGGTATGAAGGAAAAGGAAATGAACGGATTTCTGGATCAAGGCACAACATTCAAGGGTGATCTGGTTTTTGAAGACCTGCTGCGCATTGACGGTAAGTTTGAAGGAACGATTCGTTCTGAAAGCGAACTGATCATTGGCGATAGTGCACAGGTAAGAGGTGATTTGACGGTAGACTCCGTTACCGTGAACGGACGCGTGGAAGGGAAAATTACGGCAAAAAGTAGAATAGAAATCAACAGTCGCGCCCGGGTGACGGGTGAGTTGCATTCACCGGTGCTGTCTATACAGGATGGGGCTGTGTTTGATGGAACCGTGACGATGGGGAACCCTCCTGTGGATAAAAAGGAAAAACTTCCTGCCGGGGACAAGGGTAAATGAGCTGGTTCAAGCGAAAAGACGACAAGATAACAACGGAGCTGTCGGACAGGGGGAAAATCCCAGCCGGGTTATGGGTTAAGTGTGATCAATGCAGGGAAATTATTTATCAAAAGGAAGTCGCTGCTTTTGGGATGGTTTGTCCCAAATGTTCGCATCATTTCCCCATTCCGCCGGAAGACAGATTGGAGCAGCTTTTCGATGGAACGCCCTACAAGTTTCTGTTTCGGGACATTCAACCGGATGATCCCCTTAGGTTTTCTGCTGCGAAGTCTTATCGGGATCAGTTGAAGCGTCAGGCAGATAAAAATAAGATAGACGAAGCTGTCGTCGTCGTGGAAGGGAAGTTGGGGAAGCAACAAGTGATTGTTGCCATTATGGATTTTTCCTTTCTGGGCGGAAGTATGGGTTCTGTAGTAGGGGAGAAACTGACCCTTGCTGTGGAAGCAGCTTTGAAGAAAAAGAACCCCCTGGTTATTTTTTCCTGTTCTGGTGGCGCAAGAATGATGGAGGGGGCGCTTTCTCTGATGCAGATGGCAAAAGTGAGTGCCGCTCTGTCTCGGTTGGACAAAGCGCATATTCCATATATATCTGTACTGACCCATCCGACCACAGGTGGCGTGACAGCCAGTTTTGCCATGTTGGGTGATGTAAATATTGCTGAGCCGGGGGCTCTTGTCGGATTTGCCGGACCACGGGTCATTCAACAGACTATTAAAGCTGATCTGCCAAAAGGGTTCCAGCGATCAGAATTCCTTCTGGCTCACGGGATGGTTGACCGTGTTGTTCCCAGGAACCGGATGAAAGATGAACTCATCACTATACTAAACCTGCTATATGCATGAACGAAACGCCTTTTTGTATCCGGAAGCACTGGCTTATCTCTCTTCATTTGAACAATCTAAAATTAAACTTGGCTTGCAGCGGATTCAACGCCTTCTGGAGAAACTGGGGCAACCACAGCGCAGCTTCCGTACTATTCATGTTGCCGGGACCAACGGAAAAGGGTCAGTTGCAGCTATGCTGGATAGTTTTTTATCTTCGGACAACCGGCTAATCGGTCGCTTCTGTTCACCCCATTTAATTACACCAAGGGAGAGGATCCTGGTGGACAGTCGTCCCATTACGCGTCAGTGGTTTTCTGCGTCTTTATCTTATCTCCGGGACATTCTCGCAGACAATGAGGAGCAACCTTCTTATTTTGAGTTAATGACAGCTCTAGCCTTTTATGTCTTTCGATTCATGGAAGTGGACACGGCAATTGTGGAAACCGGTCTGGGGGGTCGACTGGATGCAACCAATACTTTGGTACCGGAGTTGGCAGTGATCACTTCAATATCCCTGGATCATACCAGTATGCTGGGAGAGTCCGTGCCGGCGATTGCCCTTGAAAAAGCGGGTATCATTAAACCTGGCGTTCCAGTAGTGGCACTGGAAAATACAGAGGCATTTCCCTGGATTGCAAATGCGGCCAAGAAAATGTGCGCTCCAGTTATCCCTGTGGTACCTGAGTTTCTCACCAAAGAAAAAGGGCATCAGGCCACCGTCCGGGTGAAAATGAAAGGGAAGGTCATATCGGCCACTTCACCCTTGAAAGGGTCCTTTCAGGGGGAAAATTTAGCGCTCGCGTTGGCGGCCTTCCATGTTCTGACCGGTGAAACCGGGGACGTGAGCAACCGGCTTTCTAAGCTTAACTGGCCGGGCAGAATGGAGATATTGCCAACTTCTCCTCCGATTCTCCTGGATGGTGCCCATAACCCTGCAGGAATGGAAAAGTTTCTGGACAGTGCAGGTGCAGAATTTGACACTGGATTGGTTGTATTCGGATGTATGCGGGATAAGAATGCTGAAAGAATGTACCGGATGCTTCGAAAACGCTTTCGGCATATTGTGCTGACTTCGGGCGGGTACCATCGATTCATGGACAGAAATGCCTTTGAGAAGGGGCCTATTTTTGACTCACCTTACTTGAAAATCTCACAAGTTATAGAAAATATGGGTAATTATCCATCGGTTGTGGTGACGGGGTCTCTCCATCTTGTCGGTGATTTTCTGAAATCTCTTGCCATAGATCATACATATCGGGAGGTGCTCCTTGGAATGGAACCGTACTGCGATATTTTTGATTCTGATCCTGCTTGAGGCGTGCTATGGACCGCCACGAACTCGAACTTCTGAACCGGGGGAGGGTGCATCCGGTATTCAGACCGGGAAGTTGTTCGAATATGAGAAGGGACTGGCTTCCTGGTACGGAAAAGATTTTGACGGAAAACCTACAGCATCAGGGGAAATCTATGATATGTATAAGGTTTCGGCCGCACATAAGACGCTGCCACTGGGTACCCATGTTCTGGTAAAGAACGAAAGAAACGGCCGGACCCTCGAGCTTGTAATTAACGATCGGGGACCCTTTGTCCATGGAAGGATTATTGATCTTTCCTATAAGGCAGCTCAGAAGCTGGGCTCTGTGGATGAGGGTGTTGTGCCGGTGACCCTTTACCTGTTTAACAGAGTGACAGAGAACTGCTTCGCCGTTCAGGTGGGCGCATTTTCATTCAAAAGCAACGCAAAGGCATATGCGGCAGGATTGACCAGTAAAACCAGCCATACCGCCAGGATTGTGAAACGGGGAGGCCTTTATAAAGTACTGCTTGGCCAGTTTCCAGATGAAACCGCTGCCCACTCATTTGGATGCAAGCTGGATCTTGATTTTTTTATCGTTTCGTGTAATTGAGCGCTTCCCGACACAAACGCCCTGTCAAGCCATTTAACTTTCTTACCGAAGTGGTCCCTGTAGGGTCATCCGGCAGCTTACCCTGAGTGTGCTTCATGCGGTGCCTCCAATGTGCCATTCATATAGCCCCGCGGGGCGCTATGAATGGAAGCGGGTTCTGATTCGGAAACAG
>PFTO01000124.1 GCA_002789615.1 Acidobacteria bacterium CG_4_9_14_3_um_filter_49_7
ACAAAATGATTGATTCTTCCCATGGGTATGGTAGAATGCTTCCCGCTGGCTGTCCCGCAGTATTTATTTCGGGGCATGCCGGGGATTTTCCCCGAACTCGAGCAAGAAAAGTGACCGTTTCCTCAAACCATTCGCTGGTACCGGAAGTGACGCCTGTTTAAGTGCTCGGGTCGAAGCAACCATATCGAAGAGATAGCGTTATTTCTTTTTGCTAAGGAGTTTGGGCATGGACATTATCAAACAGTTTGAAGACAAAATGCTCCGGACAGATATCCCGGATTTTAAAGCCGGTGATACTGTTCAGGTACATGTGAAGGTCAAAGAAGGTAACAAACAGCGAATTCAGCTTTATCAAGGGCTGGTCATCGGCCGTTCCAACGGATCCAACCGGGAAACGTTTACGGTTCGAAAAATCGCTGAAGGCATCGGTGTAGAGCGTATTTTCCCTCTGCATTCTCCCATTATTGACAAAATCAAGGTAATCCGTAGAGGTCGCGTTCGCAGGACCAAACTCTATTACATCAGGGAGAAAATTGGAAAGAGCGCCCGCATTCGCGAGAAACGTACTTACTGACACAATCTGTTATTTGCACACCATTCTGGAAGCCGGTTCAAACCGGCTTTTTTTATTGCATTTTTGATTCATTTATTTATAATGAAACTATGTTAAAGAGTTTACGAAGGCCGGATGCAGGTATCGGACTGGAAATCGGGAACGGTGCAGTAAGAATTGTCCATTTGAGAACCGGAAGCGATAGACCAGAGGTACTCCAGGCCACCCTGGAACCAATACCCCACCAGAAAAATGGGGACCAGGACTCAAAGCAAACGCTGACCGCCCTCCGTGAAGTAGTGAAACGAACCGGGCTCTCGAAAAAAGCAGTGTCAGTCGCGTTACGTCCAGCTATCCTTACAATCCGGGACATCCAGATTCCACGGGTTCCGGACGAAGAACTGCTTTCGGTAATAGAATGGGAGATTCGTCAGCTCATCGAATTCAACCGTGAGTCTCATAATCTGGACTTTATTATTCACAACCGGGAAGACCAGGGCTTATCAAACAAATATCAGGCCATGGTTGTCGTTTCGAAAAAAGGAGACCTGGAAGCTACGGTAAAACTGGTGGAAAGCGCCGGCCTCAAAGTTCGGAGGCTGGGCGTTCCCGCAGATGCGCTTTGCTGTCTGGCGTCAATTCATCCTGATGTGAATCAGGACATGGGATCTGCCATCGTGAGCATCGGGCACCACGACTCTTCCGTCACAATTGTCCAGAACGGAAAGCTCCGCTTCACACGGCAATTGGATTTCTCACTGGAGACATTCATAGCGGATATCTCTGAGCAGATGACCATACCACTGGATGAGGCAGCAGATATCTCTCATCAGATTTCCCTGGTCGAAGTGGGGGGCGATACCCTGGAAACGAAGCAACTGAGAAACCTTGGCGCATCGCTTCTGGAGTCCCTTACCGCCGAACTGAATAAGAGTTTCAACTTTTATGCCTCTGTCTCCAGAGGGGGAACCGTGAGCCGCGTATACCTCACAGGAGATCTGGCAGAATTGATCGGTGTGGAGAACTTTTTCCTGGAACATCTCGGTGCAATTACGGCAGTTCTACATCCTTTCAAAGGACTCCAGGTTCGGGGCACAATCCCCCGAAACAATAACCAGTTCTCCGTTGCACTCGGTATGGGGTTGATGCCATGGTAAAAACGCATTATGAACCGCATTTTAATCTCTTTTCCAAGGATCTGTCACAGAAGAAACTGCCAGAGAATTTTTATTTTAATATGATGATGATTGGCAGTGCCCTGCTTCTCCTGCTCTCTGCCATTGTCTTTGCCGTTGTGGGTACCCGATACGCCATGGTATCCCACAAACACAAAACATTACTCAAGAGACTGGAAGTCCTGCATCAGAAGGACAAACAGCTTATGAACTTGTCCGTACAGGTGGCAAGGCTGAAGTCAGACAATGACGCGCTGGCTGGCAGTATCCGAACAGTTTCCAGCCTGTTTGACAGAAAAACCAGCTGGACGACAATTCTCGAAAACATCAGCGAGCTGATGGACAGAGGAATCTGGCTGGACAATTTCTCGGGAAAGAGCTCCCCGGACAGCCAGGGTCGCGCCATTTCACTCTCACTGAATGGGGGCACAATTTCACTGAAAGTACTCAATCGCTTCCTGGGCCGTCTGGAAAAGAGGTTCGGAAATATCAAGGTAAGTGTCAAAGCGGCGGAAAATGACAAAGTTCGCTACTACACCTTTTCCATTACGATGCTGTGGATGGAGGAAAGGAAATGAGACAATTTCTTCTGAAACTGGAACAAAAATTCATTTCGCTCCACCCCAGAGATCAAAAGATCCTCCCCTATTTCGCCTTTGTTTGTATTTTTCTCATCTTCTACATGCTCATCATTTCCCCCCTTTCAACCAAGGCTTCTCAATTGAGCAGGGATAACAGCCAGATGGAGCAGGAAGCATTTTCTTTGGATCAGAAACTTAAAGTGCTGACTGCAGTGGAACAGCGACTGGCTCAGGGCAAAGAGAAAAGCCTTGCATTCAGAGAACAATTTCAGAAACTGAAACGGCAGGTGCCGAGTAAAGATGAGATTGCCAATGTTCTGAGTCACCTGGCCGAATCCGAAAAACTCACATTTCTGATTCAAAGCATTGCTGAAAAAGACTATGTAGAAACCAGGAAATATACCCGCATCCCCCTGATGATTTCGGCAACAGCGGATTTTGATCATATTATCCACTTTGTAGGTGAAGTGGAAACATCCGAACGACTCATGACCATTGACTCAATCCAAATGAATGTGGATGGAGAAAATCCTTCGAGAATAACAACTTCTTTTACGGTAGACACATTCAAAATACCAGGGCTTGAGCAGCTCATTCAAGTATACCGGGAAGAAGTACAGGAGAAGAAGAATGAAAAAAAGAAATAGGATTATTCTATCAATTCTCCTGATTTCACTGGCGCTGTGCCCCTTGTATGGAGCCAGACGAAACCCCTTTGCCCGGCCCGCTTTCCTTTCACAGACAACAGCTGAATCCAAAGCTGCCGAGGAGAAGAAACCGGAAACCGCACTGGCGAACCTCTACCTGACAGGTATCATCAACGAACAGATTGCAATTATCAATCACCAGTTTTATCGAAAGGGCCAGAAGATCGGTGTACTCTCTGTTCAGGAAATTACAAACAACAAGGTGGTTTTGGAATCCCGGGACCTTCGTTACGACTTGATTTTAAATTTATCTAAGATAAAGAAGAAGGAGTGAGACATGAAACGGATTTTGCTGGTGATTCCAATTCTTATTCTAACCACATCATGCATGCACAGGGAAAACGCCAAAGCACCTTCGCCCAATGATCTGGCCAACTTGACAGATCTGAAAGTGCTGGATGTTAAGCCCCTTGAACCAGTTGTGAATCCAAAAGCCATGGACAAAATTCCTGACAAAGTTTTGAAAGAAACAAAAACCTACTCCGGCGCACCGGTCAGTCTCTCCTTTTATAAAGCGGATATTCACGATTTTTTCCGTGCAATTTCCGAAGTTGCAAATATCAATTTCCTGGTACACGATCAGGTGCACGGGACCATTACCATTGAGGTTCAAAATATTCCGTGGGACCAACTCCTGGATACTGTCTTGCAATTCAATAAACTCACGAGCATTCGGAAAGGCGGTATTATTGAGATTATCCCCCGAACCCTCGCAGACAAAAACACTGAAGTCCTGAAAGTGAATTATGGAACGGCAGACGATATTGTCAAAACCCTAAAGGGTGAAGCCAGTCTGGGAAAGTCCGGGAAGGGAACGGAAATCGTTGCAGACAAAAGAAGCAATTCAATCATCATCACTGATATCCCGGAAAATATCGCAAAAATAAAACGGATTGTAGCGGCGCTGGATCAGCAACCTCAACAGGTACTGCTGGAAAGCGTCATTGCCGAAGTCACACTGGACGATACAAACCAATTGGGCCTGGGATGGTCATTCGGCCAGAACGGACGCTTGCGGAGCTCCTGGGGAAACAACTCTCTTGAAAGCTCCGGAACTTCTAATTTCCCCCTGAACAATGTTGCTGAAGGTACCGGATTCCAGTATGCTCTTTCCTTAAATGATGGACAAGTGATGGCCGTACTCAACGCTTACGCCCAGGCCAGCAAAGCCAAAGTACTTTCCCATCCCAAGCTTGTCACCTATGACAACAGTGAAGCTTCCATGAAAGTTGTGGAAAGACGGTTCGTACAAACCTCCCTTAACACCAACACTGCCACCGGAGTTGGGGGTATTTTCAGCAACTTTGAGGAACGGGATTATGGAATCACGCTGAATGTTACTCCCCACATCAATCAGGCCGGGGATATCCTTTTGAAAGTAAAACAGGATGTCAGTGACCTAACAGGCGTCGACAGCAACGGGAACCCGATTTCCACCCAGCGAATCATTGATACCACTCTGCTTCTCAGGAATGGGCAGACCATGGTTCTCGGCGGATTGATTCAGGAAAAGAAGAAAGATGGCACCCGGGGATTGCCCTGGTTTTACAAAATTCCAATCTTGCGCACCCTTTTCGGAACCCGTGAGAGAGAAGACAAAAGAACCGAGTTACTACTCTTCATCACGCCACACCTGATTCGAAATTTCAACGATGCCAAAGCTGTTACAAATGCCGTGGTTCATCAGAAGAGTAGTGTAAAGCCTCTGAATTAGACGAATGAACAAAATCGCTGTCGGAATCGTTGGAGTTTTCCTGGCTGTATCTGTCTTTGGTCAAAACCCCTTTGTCCAGGAGGATGCTCGGACTTTCACCCCTCCTTTGAGTCCACGCACAGTTGGATATCGAATATCGGCAAAGCTGGATACCGATAGCCACATCATAGCGGGTAAGGAACAGATTTACTTTCTCAATACCAGCAATAAATCTATTCAGTCCATGCAGGTGCACCTGTATCTGAACGCATTTGCTTCAAACCAGACCCCCATGGCGAGAGAAATTGCACCGCTGAGAAACATGCTGAAAGTTCCGGTCAACCGAAAAACTATCGGCTACTGCAGAATTCTGCACTTGACTGTCAATTTTTCTTCCGTATTGCACACGCTGGAGGTGGATAACACCGTCGCGACATTCGCCCTGCCCTACCCTCTGAAACCTGGAGAATCCACTCTCATTGAGATTGAATTCGAAACCCGTCTTCCCCGACTCGTCATCCGCAGCGGATATGCCGGTACATTTCACATGATTGCTCAATGGTTTCCAAAACTGGGAGTATTGGGACAGGATGGCAACTGGGACTGCCCCCAATACGGTGGAAACGGGGAGTTTTTTTCCGACTTCGGTGTCTATGATGTCGCCTTCAATGTGCCGGAAGGATTTTATGTGGTCGCCACCGGTGTTAAGCAGCAGGAAACCACCGCAAATCATCGTAATATGTTTCACTTTTACGCGGAAGACGTCCATGATTTTGTAGCCGCAGTCTGGGATCAATTCAAATTCAGAAAGAAAACTGTAGGGAACTGCGAACTCACTGTGGCATATGCGCCTGGACATGAGGCCGTCTCACTCCGTGAAATGGATGCCCTTGAAGGAACGTTCAACTGGTATAACACCCATATCGGGTCCTATCCCTACTCCGCTTACACAGTCATAGACACACCATTTTGCGCAATTGGCGCATCTGGTATGGAATACCCTATGGTATCTACAGGTTTCGCACTGAAGCTTTTCCCGAAATGGTTCCGGATCCCGGAAGAAACTGTCGTCCACGAATTTGGACACAGCTATTTCCAGGGAATGCTCGCCTCCAATGAATTCACTGAAGCCTGGCTGGACGAAGGCATTAACACTTACATGACCGCCTTGATCATGGAAGATTTGTATGGCAAGTGCAACTTCAATGCTCTGCCCCGCTTCTGCGCAAGTAGTCTTGACCGTATGATGAATAGCGATTACAGCGCCCTTCGCTACCAGAAGCCCAATCAACCTGCAAACACATATGCGGACAGACACGCATATGCTCAGGCCAGCTACAACAAAGTCTGCCTCCTTCTGAAGACTCTGGAAAACATCATCGGGAAAGAGGAAATGACCAGCATTATGAAAGACTACTTCAGTCAATTCCGCTTTGAGCATCCTACGGGAACTGATTTTCTGGAAATCTTCAACAGTCATACAAACAATCGATTTGCGAATCTCATGGACACCATGATCAATTCAAATTCTTTTCCGGATGCGGCAGTTCTTCGGGTTACCCGAAATGCAAATCCCTCTTTCAAGGGTTTTGTACCGGAAAGAGTCGCATATATGGAAACTCCGGATCCCACCAACACCGTCCGATTCTCCATCGTACTCGTTAAGGAAGATCTGCCGCTTCCGGTTCCATACCGGCTAACCTTTAGCGATGGTAGTGAGGTGAACGGTGAACTTGGAATACTGGACAGCTCGAAAACCGTCACGGTGGACAAGCCGGCCAACGTTCGGTTAGTGGAGGCCCGAATTGACCCGGAGAGAAAAATACTTATTGATCTGAATCGGTCCAACAACCGGTACAGTACAGAAGGAAATGCCAGTCGGCGAATGGGAAGCACTGCGCTGTTTCTGGCAATAATGGAGTTGAGTTTCTATGTTTTTTAACACGCTGAAGCGAGAAATGGTCATTCACTACTTAAGCCGGGTAGCTCTCCTTGTGCTTGCCTATTTTGTTGTGGCACCCGGACATTTTATCCCGGAGCGCTTTGAACTCTTCCATGTCTTCGGCCTCTGGCACCAGCTGGCACCTCTGGTTCTCCCCATTGTATTGATCCTATATTTCCTGGATGGATGGCTGATTCTTTCCGCTCTTGCCACTTTGCTGGGACGCCCACTGAAACGAACGGATTTCCTCATGTATATCAGTACAACTTTGTTTTACCTCTTCCTTTATCTTCTTATTGCAGGAATCCTTTATGCCGCGTTTTCACCGCTGATCACTCATCTTCGCCTGACATCCAACACCGCAGTCCCCGTTCTGGTCATCTATATCGTTCTTGTCCTTTTTATTGCCATTTTCTGGAAATGGCTGAGTTACTTGAAGTGGACCTGTCGGATATCCCACTTTCAACAGGACACCGGTTTTTCACTGAAAACAATTGTAGCAGGTTGGTCTAATCTATTGAAATGGAAAGATATCATGATTTATGTGCTCATTGTATC
>PFTO01000080.1:0-1911 GCA_002789615.1 Acidobacteria bacterium CG_4_9_14_3_um_filter_49_7
TCCCGTTTTGGAGTCGAGATTGGCTGTGGGTTCATCGGCGAGGATCAGTGAAGGCCGGGAAACCATGGCCCGCGCGATCGCCACCCGTTGCTGCTGTCCGCCGGAAAGTTTCGATGGGAGTCGATTCTCCATTCCGGAAAGCCCGACTTTTTCAAGCATTTTATGGACCCGTTGCCGACGTTCCTGCTTCGATACACCCTGCAGAAGCATGATATATTCCACGTTTTCGCTCACTGTCAATACGGGAATCAGGTTGTATGCCTGGAAAATGAACCCTACGTGGTCCCGGCGAAAGTCTGACAGATACCGCCCTGTCATGGAACTCAATGGTTCACCTGCCAACCGGACATCCCCGGCCGTCGGTGTGTCCAGGCCGGAGATGACGTTCAAGAAAGTCGTTTTACCCGATCCGGACGGTCCAACGATCGCACTGAATTCACCGAATTCAATATCAAGATCCACACCATTCACTGCGTGAACCGATATTCCGTTATCCTGGTATGTTTTCTTTAAATTGCGCGCTTGAATTACAGGAGATTTTGCTTCATTCATTTGCCGGCCTCCTACAGACTTTTCCGCATTGCACGGGCCGGAATCAGCCGTGCAGCATAAAAGGCGGGATACATTCCCACCACAGTAGTCATTCCCAGTACCCAGAGCGGGTATTTCCAGAATTGTCCGATGGTGAACCGGGGATAGATCATTTCACTCATGGTTACGCCCATCATTTCGATGCCCCGATAATCAATGCCGATATGCGCGACCCACGAGGTCACAACAACTCCGATAATCAGTCCAAGTACGATGCTGACCAGCGCCAAGAGCCCCGCTTCCAGCACAATCAACCGGAAAATCTGGTATGGTCGGGTTCCAATGGCTTTCAGCACACCGAATTCGAACATTCTTTCATAGATGGACATGAACAGCGTATTGATGATTCCAAGGGAAACGACACCGAACAGAATCAGTCCCACCACCAGCATGGACATGTCAATCAGATTCAAACCCACCGCCAGCTGGGGCATGAGTGTCTGCCAGCCAACCGCCTCGTTTCCATCGGTTGAATATTCAGAGTAAAACGGATGATGAGGGTCTTTCACAATCTGCCGATCCCGGAAGCGGATGGCAATTTCGTTGGCCTTCCCTTCGAGTCCCAGCATGTGCTGCAACGTTCCCAATTGGACGAAGGCCATGCCTTCGTCCATTTCCTTCGACCCAAACCGGTAAATGCCGGTTACACGAAATAGTTGCTGCGACAATTCTCCACTGCCAGCTCGGGCCACAGTGATCACCACCTGGAGCAGGACAGCCAGTCTCTGACCGATCACAAGCTCCCGTTTTCCGGTTCCCAAGTAGTGTCCAGAAGAAATAGCATCTTTCACCTGAGAAATGGCCGATTCGCGCTTTGGGTCCACCCCCCATATGACGGCCGGTCTCAGTTCTGCCGGAGAGGCAATCGTGCCGATTCCCATCACCCGCATTGCAGAAGCCGCCACTCTCTTATCATGATCCAGCTGGTTCATTACTCCTGAAACATCATGAATTACAACGTTTTCGTCCCGGGATTCCCGATATCCCTGCCCGTGAATCTGAGCCTCTCCCATGAAGGAAGCGGTTGCGCTGTGAATCATGTGATCCGCCATACCAATCATCAGGGCATCTGTAAAAATAAGGGCAGCGAGTCCCACTCCGATGGCTGTTCCGGCTATCAGGGTGCGCCTGCGGTTGCGAAATAAATTTCGCCATGCCAGTTTAATCGTCATCCACATATTATTCTCCAATCAATGCGCCCGCATCGACCGTGCCGGGTCGGTGCGTGAGGCAGTCCACGCTGGTGCCAATGCCACCAGGACAGCCGTGGCGATTACCGTGCAGGACGGGATGGCAAAACTCGGCACATTCAATTCAGTT
>PFTO01000080.1:1953-7376 GCA_002789615.1 Acidobacteria bacterium CG_4_9_14_3_um_filter_49_7
GACCATGCAATTCCATGCAGCGAAACCCACCAGTTCAAAAAGAAACCTATAATTATCCCCACCGCGACACTTCCCGCCGCCAGCAACGCAGCTTCTGTCACGACCATTCGAATCATCCTTCCCCGGCGGGTTCCAAGCGCCAGCAGCACACCGTATTCCCGGCGCCGTTCCAGAACAGACATGAGTACGGTATTCAGCACACCTACGGCCACAATCAGCAGGATAACCGCCAGAGTGATCCAGTTGCCTTTCCGGTCAGCCTTCATGGCTCGATAAAAGGATGCGGCAAATTCCTGCCACGGTGCGACAGAGAGTCCCGTATCAGAAAGGGTGCTGCGCAATCTCGCGGTCACACTGCCAACCCGGCTCAACCGGTCAACCGTGATCGCTATCTCATGGGCCTGACCTGGCAATACCATCAGTTCCTGGGCATCCGACAGGCGCAGGTAACAATCCATTCGGTCCGCGTTTGGATCGCCGCTGTCCACAAGGCCGGTAACGGTATAGGCATCATTGGCAATAGAGCCGTCGGCTCCCTGGGACACAATGGCCAGCTCATCACCGGGTTTTGCACTCAACTGCCGGGCAAGACCAGCTCCAAGTACAACAGGATGGTGCGTTTTTCCTGCGAAACCGACTCCTTCTTTGAGCTTGTTTTGAAAATGTGTCGTCCTGTTTTCACGATTCGGATCAATTCCGATGATTCGCAATGCCGTAGAGCGTTCCCCGACAGAACCCAATCCGTACGCATAAAGCCGGGGTGCCCATCCGGTGATATGTTCGGTACGGTTCAGCTTCCCTGCGATTGTATCCAGGTTATCTATCGTCTTATACAGGGATGGACGGTCCAGGTATCCCTTCTGATGGATTTGTATGGAACCCAGTCGATTCCCGGTGAAAGCCCGGATGACGTCGTTGTAAGTCCCATCGGACCATGCAATGGAAAAGGCCGCAAGAACGAACCCGCCCATCATGGTCAGCAAGGTCAGGATGCTCCTTCTTCTTTGTCGAAACAGATTGCGCATCGCCAGTTTGATCATCGGCCAATCCCTCTTGCGGCCGACGAAGGTGACGCAACGTAAAGGTGTCAGATTGGATCGGCGGATCAAATTTCAATTTCAGATACCGGATCACCGTTTTTTTGCCCGGTTTACCGGCAGGGATCAATGTCATTACCGCAGGCACTTTCCTTCCGCCAAAGTCGGTGATTTCAGTGAACACCAACTCTCGAATCTGGCCGCCCTTTTCATCAAAATACTTTTCCGAAACCGGGAGAAAGTTGCTTTCCCGGACCTCTATCAAAAGTCGTGCCCAGACAACGGGTACATCCCGTTTCGGCTTCGCCTCAAGGTAGAGCCTTCCAGGCTGGGTATCAGATGGTGTAATCATCTTGAAAGTATAGTCCTTCAACAATGTGAATTCCCGGACCAGATCATCGTTGGTAAAATCAGAACCCATCCAGGCGCTCATCATCATGGAGGGTGGAATTTTGATCACCTTCCCGATCTTGGGGAGATAATTCCACATTTCCGTTTTGATCCGTAAGGTGCCAACCCCTTCCTCTTTCTTGGGCTTAAGGATACGGATGAACGTTTGATCCGTTCCTTTGGACCAGCCCTTCATGACCAACGTCCGTTTCCAGTGGGGTGTCTGGATAGCCATCTCCAATTCCGAGTAACTGGAGTTGCTCCTGTACAGTTCGTCCACCTTCTTTGCAATGTCTTCCGCACGATGATCTGAGGCCAGTACTGGAGAAACCAGCCAGCCTGCCACAAAAAGAACACAGATCAAGCATAACTTCTTCATTTTGAGTCCCTCCCTTCCCGTTCCTGAATGCCAACCAGAACCAGTCCCGCGTCCTGAATCAGCAGGTTATTCAACGTTTCCACGTTCATTTCCGACTCCATTACATACATCTGGAATCGCATGAACACCGTCGCGAAAAGTAAAATCGCTGCCTGTTCCGAGTCCACATCTTTGCGAATGAACCCTGTTTTCTGCAGGATTGAAACGCGTTTCGCGGTGTTCTCTATCAGCATCCAGTCCAGCTCAAACACTGGAGAATCCAGCGTGTGCCGTGCTCCGTAAGTGGCGGCAAGGAACTGAAACCATAGTTCTTTTGAAAATAGATCCACAAGTCCCATGAATCCGAGGGCCGGCTCCATCAGGTAACGGATTTTGTCATCCTTCGGGGCTCCCGGCTCATGAAAAAGGTCCGGCGCCGTCACCAGAAACTGTGCTTTCAACGCCACAATCAGCAAAATCTCCTTGGAAGAATAATAATTGTATACCGTACCGGTTCCCACATCAGCGGCTTCCGCAATGGCGGCAATGGTCGTCTGATCAAATCCCTGTCCGGCGAACAGTTTTTACGCTGCCTCCAGAATCCGTCCTTCCGTTGCTTCCTTTTCTCTTTTCCTTCGTCCCTCCGACCGTTTATTCATGTGAATTTCCACCTAATTTTGAACCTGAACCCGCTCATATTTGAACGCATTCATAATTGAATGCGTCCATATCATTGCCCGGGTTTCATCTTCTGGCAATATTTTTTTTGAATTTCGCTAAAAAACAGTCTGGGGATGGGACCAGGTCACGATCTCGACACCGGGATGAGCAGTAGGCAGAAAAATCATGGGCTTGTCCCTTCCCTGCCCTTGCAAGCCTCTCATTACAAATTACCAGTAATAGCCGGCAGAGCGGGCTTCCCAGTAATGTTCTGCCGGAGCTTCCATTAAAACAATTCCGTGATTCTACTGAGCAGGCTGAATGCTCCGGTATTCAGTCGATGGATAACAAGGCCAAGTAATAGACCATAGGCAATGTGCGCCAGCGTAACCGTGGCTGCAAATCCCCATCCAAAATCGATACCAAAATAACCTACACCAAGAGCAATAGCCACCGGGCTGACCATGAATCCAATGCCAATGAGAACACCGAAGAAGGTTCCGAGCCAGACACGCCCTCTTCCGAAAATCAGGGAAAAGATAACACCGAATGCGGCGCCGTTCCAGAAATGGTAGGCATAACCGGCAATGTTGGATAACAGGCTGGGCCCCTGGGCGAAACGGTTGAACAAAAGGACTCCAAGTAATTTGGGCATATCACCAGGCATTCCGCCCATATGAAAGCCGATTTGCCGGACAAGTTCCAGACCCAGTGTCGCAACCAGCCCGGCGATTATTCCATTTGACATCTGATGGTGGACATCAGTAAAGCCCCAGAGTCGTGCCAGACCATAAACAACGGCCAGAACGAAAAGAGAGGGCAGAAGAATCACAAGGGCGAGATGATGCAGTGTGGAATGACCGGCTTGTGCCGCCACAAACAAATTTGGGCTGACGCCTGCTGCGAGCAGGGCTACTAAAATTAGCAGGATTTTCCTGCGTGGAGAGATGGTGTTCATGTCATACTCCTTTTTGAATAATGAAAATGAATGAAAAAAAGACAGGCAGCCGGACGATGCCCGGCCACCCGTCGGGAGGGCTATTTGGACAGCATGGATGTCAGCATAGCCAGTTTCTTGTCCAGCATCGCACCAACTTTCTGAATCGCCTCATTCGGGAAAAATGCAAGCTGGGCAGATGGCTTAACATAGTTAATAAGGGTTTTCCCGTCTGCGCCCTCGTAAATATTTATGCGGACAGGGATGGCCACACCCACCCCATGATTGGCTGAAAATAACTTTTTCCCGATGGTGGGATTACCCACAAACAGTGTGACCGTATTTAACTTCATGCCGGTCATGGAAAGGATCTTCCCCTGATTGAGCTCGGACAACACCATCATCCCATTCTTCGCCACCATCGTGCGAAAGGCATCCACTGTCTGCGCAAAAGGTGCCTTAGCTATAACTGTGACCAGGTTGCTGTCCTGGGCTACAGCTAGATTGGACTGTGTGAAAACACCGAACATGACCACTGCCAGAACCAATGCTGGGAAAAACTTTTTTAACTGAGTTGATTTCATGATACTTACTCCTAATCTTTTTGTGGTTATTAAAATGAACTTCCTTCAAATTTCAATCTCTCAATCGTGACGTGTCACAATTGATCGTTCGATGATTAGACGGATGAGTTCACAAATCCTTACATAAAAGATTAGACTTTATCGAACCTATTGAAAATATGAGTTAATTCTGGATAAAACGGGGGATTGGAATCATCTTGTATATGTTCAGTTGTCGTCCGGCTTGCGGAGGGAATGCTTGATTCGCTCTTTTGCGTCGGGTGAAAGAACGGGTGTGTCGACCATGTCCGCATCTTCCAACCGGCCGCGTTTTGTCTCCAGCATGTTCCGTATCGCCAGGAGTTGGCGGCGGTATCGGTTGCAGAAAGCACAAAAAAGGATATGAGAGCGAATCCGGAACCTGTCCCGCAAAGAAATCGGGTGATCCATAGACTCTGATATCTTCCGGGTAATCACATCACAGGTCGGGCTGAGTCTGTCTAACAGCGGCATCATTATTTTCATGAAAATTCCGTTCTTATTCATTGGCTATCCTCTCTCCGGGGATGGTTTGAACCAGTTCACATCCAGGCACTTTCGAAGTTGTGTACGCGCCCGATGGAGCATCACCCACAGGTTAGACGATGAAATGGAGAATTCCTTACATATTTCATCACTTTTCCAGCCCTCTATTTCGCGAGCCGAAAACACGGATGCCAACTGACGCGGCAGATAGCCGAGACAGAGCTCCATCACTTTGTTGAATTCCTTGTTTTCAAGAACACGTTGTGGATTTTTTCCCCAGTCGGATGGGGCTGAACCGGTTTTCCAGTGTCCTTTCGCTTTTCCATCCATGAAAAAATCACCTGCATCCTCGGCACTGAACGTGTCGGAAAACCCGGCCATGCGTGCGTTCTTTCGATAGCAATCAATTATTTTGTTTTTCAGAATGCCGGTGAACCAGGTCCTCTCCGAACTTCGTCCTTCAAAGCCCGTTTTAGATTTCAGCGCCGCGAGGAATGTTTCCTGAACCATGTCTTCCGCGAGTTGAGAATCGTGTATCCGCAACAGTGCGAACCGATACAAATAGTTGCCATAATTATCAACCCACTGCTCAGGATCAGAACGCGTCTGTTCTTCATTCTGAACCGAAGCCAGCTCCGGATTTCTGCTATTTTCTTCAGCCTCACTCACTTTTTCCCTCACATCTCAAATTGGCCTTCTTCTACACACTACAATTACACAAACACATCTTTTTTTCAAGTTGTTATCAGATCTGTGGGCAGGAGAAAGCGCAGGAGATAAAACATAGGATTACAGATAATCATTCAATTGTGGCCTAGAACACGAACAAAGACGATTCTGCCATTACCCCATTTTTTTGAATAGCGTCATATAACGCATTGACATGAGAGCAAGATAGAGTGGATTTGGAATAGAGAAACCGCCTCTGTTTTGTTATAATGAAATCGGGCTAA
>PFTO01000195.1 GCA_002789615.1 Acidobacteria bacterium CG_4_9_14_3_um_filter_49_7
AAATGTGTCAACTTTTAATCAGGACTTGACAAGGGAAACAGAAAGAGAAGAAAAAAGATAAGTAGTGAAAAGGAATCGGCGTCTGGTGTTTGTCTTTTCTGACGTCCACGCCAACCAGAACGCCCACGTTCTTTCTCATAAAAGCAAACATGGTGCCCAGGGACAGAGTTGAACTGCCGACACGGGGATTTTCAGTCCCCTGCTCTACCAACTGAGCTACCTGGGCACCTTAGTGCAGGAAAAAGTCTACCATATTGTGGGTTTGGGTCAACAAAAATCATCTCCATTTTTTCAAAATTTCAGTCGAGAGATTATGGGCAATTTTAGCCAAGGGGGCCAACCATGCAGGCAGAATGACAGAGATAGCACTTTCACGCGAAAGGAAAGTGCCGACAATGGGGCATCTTCACCCCTTCTCAAACTCATCACCCATCACACTTCACTCATCACAGGGAGAGGTGCCCAAGCCGCCCTGTCCTGGCTTATTTCTACTTAGCTGAAATCGCTTTTCACATAGCAACGAATATGGTAGTCTATTCAAAAGAAAGCAAAACCGGAAACCGGAGGCGACTATGCATATTAACGACCTTTTGAAGATTGCCACAGAGCGCGGCGCATCTGACCTTCACCTGAAGGTGGGGTCCCATCCTGTGCTGCGCATCAACGGAAAACTGTCCAGTTTGACCGAAACCAAGAAACTGATGCAGGAAGACACCATTGCCATGGGATTTTCCCTGATGAACGCCAGGCAGAAGCAGAAGTTCAAGGAAACGTTGGAAATTGATATTGCGTACTCTGTTCCGGGTCTGGGACGATTCCGTTGTAATATTTTCCAGCAACGGGGAACTGTGGGACTGGTACTCCGTGTCATTCCGGTGAAAATCCGCACAATCCGCGACCTTACCCTGCCAAAGGTGATTGAAAAAATATGCCAAGAACAGCGGGGACTCGTTCTTTGCACCGGGACCACCGGTTCCGGTAAGTCCACCACCCTGGCCGGTATGATTGACTACATCAACAGCACCCGCACCGAGCATGTCATTACCATTGAAGACCCGATCGAGTTCCTTCACCGGGACAAGAAGAGCATCATCAACCAGCGCGAAATCGGGGTGGATACGAGAAATTTCGCCGGTGCTCTTCGAAGCGCGCTGCGCCAGGATCCGGATGTTATCCTCGTCGGTGAAATGCGAGACTACGAAACTATTGAGACGGCATTGACCGCTGCAGAAACCGGACATCTGGTACTCAGTACCCTGCACACCCTGGACGCCACAGAAACCATCAACCGTATCATTTCCGTTTTCCCCCCCCACCAGCAGAAGCAGATCCGGTTGCAGCTGTCCCAGGTATTAAAAGCGGTTATCTCGATGCGTCTGGTTCCCAGATTAGACAGCAAGGGCCGGGTACCCGCCTGCGAGATATTGATCAGCACACCCTATATCCGTAGCCTGATTGAAGAAAAAGAAAAGACAAAATTGATCCACGATTCCATCGCGGGAGGCACTTCCCAGTACGGAATGCAAACCTTTGACCAGTCCCTGTTCTTCCTGTACAAACAAGAATTGATTACCTATGATGAGGCACTGAAGCGGGCCAGCAACCCTGACGAATTCAAGCTGAGGATTCAGGGCATTCAGTCCACCACAGATATGTCCAGAGAAATGATGGAAATGAGCATGGAAGGGGAAATGTTCGGCGCCGGCCGGGACGAAGAAGACGACAAGCCGTTCAAAGCCTGATCTATTCCGCGGCACAGTGACGAGTAAGCGTATGTAAAAAAAGCAGGGAACTCATATTCCCTGCTTTTTTTGTAAATCTAAGTTTTTCTGTTTAGATAATATCGTCCGGATGAAACCCGATTCTGTCGTAAGGATTGCTGATGGCAGAGGCCACATTGATGAGATGGGCAACAACCCGCTTCAGATAGCGATAATAAAGTGCCAGCATGGCCGCATTCTTACACGATTCGCTCTCAGATGAACCTGTCAGAATTTCTTCCACCCGCTGATCGCAAAGTTTTGCCAGGGGGAAATAGTCTTTCTGGATTTGGGTTGCCGCGACTGAGTCCTGCTTTTCCAATGCCGCCTTTACCCGTGGGACCATTTTTCTTATCTTGTCTTCCATTTCTGTCAATTCTTCAATCGCACCGTTAAAACTCAGATCTCCGATGATTCGCCTCAGGTCATAAATGTTCTTAATATAATCACCAACTCGCTCCAGATCCACCCCGATCTGAACGAGAATCAATGACATATACAAATCCTGCTGCTTGTTCAAAACCAGATGAGTATAAATGTGGCGGCGGAGCTTCTGTTCCAGCAGATTCACCCGCTTGTCCAGTGTGTACGTGTCCTCTTCTTTCGCCGGAACCTTTCCCGAGTGGAGATAGTCCACACTCATGTCGAACATATTACCGAGAACGTTGATCATTTCAACCGTTTCGTTATAGGCCTGGTCCATGAGAGAGCCTTCTTTCAACAGGCTTAACAATTGTTTCAGCATAGTCACCTCGCAATAAAGATTAGCGTCAGCGGTATAATAAAAAATGTAACCAGAATGAACAGAAATGCAACATATTTCCGTTTATAACTCATTCCCGACAGCAATTCAGCCAGCTTAATCGGCACAAACTGGAACTTCCAGATCGCGGCAATTCCAAACACATTGAAAAGTAAATGGGAAAATGCCACCGTCAGCGCCTCTGGAGTGCCGATCACCAGTGCCGCGATAATGGCAGTAATCGTCGTGCCCACATTTGCCCCCATAGTATAAGGGAAAATCTGCTGGATTGTCAGGATACCGGCACCGACAATGGGGACAATAAAAGATGTTGTGATGGAACTGCTCTGCACCAGCATCGTTAACACCGTTCCCAGTATCAGTGCCCGGCCCGCATTCTTGAACAGCCGGGTCTTAAACCATGTCTCCACCTTTCCCACCACCAGCCATTTGAGAATCTTCACCAGATAGCGCAGCGCCACAAATAAGGACACAATCCCGATAATTGCGCAGATAATCCCATTCCTCCCAGTCAATTGGATCACAAGATGGGACAGAGGTTTGGTGACAGCCTTTACCGGACTCAGCAGATCCATTCCCCCGACATTCTGAAACGATTCGGCCAGGAAATGCGCTGGCTTCTGCAGGAAACCGAAGAAAATCTGGAGGGGCAACAGCCACATAACCGTTATAATGTTAAAAAAATCATGAACCACCGAAGCCGCAAACGCGCGCTTGAATTCCACATCATTACGGATATGTCCAAGCGAAACAATAATGTTTGTGATACTTGTTCCGATATTTGCGCCCATGACAATGGGAATCGCATTGGTAATACCCAGGGCACCTCCACCCACCAGCCCCACCACCAGTGAGGTGACAGTGGAAGATGACTGAACCACAGACGTTACCAGAACACCGATAAACAAACCCACAAAAGGATTATTTGTAGTGGCAATCATCCGGTGGGCAAAACCCTTTCCCATCAACTTGAACGCATTGCCCATCAGTTCCAAGCTGAAGAAAAACATGTACAATACTGCGAGTACCGCCAATGTTTTCAGGACAGGAAGCCACCAATTCCGGGCAGATTCACTCGAATAGTTCATTAAGAAAATGTCTCCTTACAATTTCTGGAATTTTTCCAGTAGACCCGGAAATTATACCAGACATTTTCCCCGAAACGGAAGGCAAGTTCTAAGTCGGGTAAAGAAGTGATTGTGATGGCTGACAAAAGAAATGTTCGGTCTTCTGTGTTCCCTGTTCTGATCG
Source organism: Acidobacteria bacterium CG_4_9_14_3_um_filter_49_7 (assembly GCA_002789615.1). Classification (GTDB taxonomy): domain Bacteria; phylum Acidobacteriota; class Holophagae; order Thermotomaculales; family Thermotomaculaceae; genus UM-FILTER-49-7. The sequence goes on from PFTO01000195.1 coordinate 3,775, forward strand.
GAAAGGCGGGAACAAATCAAGCAGTATTTGCCCACTGTCTTTCTTCATTTAACATCCAATACTGAGCGCTTAACCTCCGATGTCCCGCGCCGAATACCTATATCCGCTTTACTTGTCTTGGTCTTGGTCTTGGTCTTGGTCTTGGTCTTGGTCCGGTTCTGCCTCGGCGAAGTCATCAGGAAGGGGAATTGTTCCCTTCTTGCCCTCAGTTCTGTTGTTGTAATATCGCATGGTAGGATATGCAAAATCAATATCATCACGTGCCGCAAAGGCTCTCAGTACCGCTTCCCATATGGCCTCCCGCGTCACCCGGCGCTTGCGCGGTTCTGTCAGGTATCTCATGGTCAGCCTGACGCCGATATCATCCACGCTGGTGTACACGATGGGGGTCAGATTCTTGTAGTAGATCATGAACTTTTCCGCAGCCCGTTTCACCTGCTTTTCCGCTGCACTTGTCCGATGCTCAGTCTCAGACCAGACCACCCTACTCAGGATTTCCTTGGCTTTTTCCCAATCGCTCTCAAACGTAACTACCACAGGGATTTCATCCCAGATGTAGTCAAATGACCGGCCGTAGTTTGCCAGAGACTTGGTAAATATCAATCCGTTGTTGACGTGAACAATGCGCCCGGTACTCTGGTCCGATGCGACCCAGTTTCCGATTTCCATGAGACTAAATTGAAAGAGCCGCAAATCTATCACATCTCCCGACAAGTCTCCAATCTGAATGCGATCTCCCACCTGGAACGGTCTTTTCCAGAGCAGAAATCCCCATCCCACCATATTCACAATCGGGTCCTTCAATGCAATTGCAAGACCGGCAGAAACCAGCCCCAGATAGGTGGACAGAGATTCAAAGCCCTTCAGCCAGATTTTGCCCAAAACAAGCAGAAGCATAAAAACCATCACATATGTTGAGACTTTCTTCCAGTGGTAGCGAATGCGAATGTCTTCCGTCCTTCCCTGAACCAGTTTCATCACGAGCCAGCGTACAATAATGGCAAACACTATCACGATGAGCGATTCCAGCAATTTGTACTGACTCTCAATAGACAGGTGAAGGGGCTGTTTCATCCACTGCCCAACGGTATCAAACCAATTCAAAATGTACCTCCATTAAACTGTACTGATCATACCACATGTCTGCTCAGACACACTTTATTAGTCTGGTTTCAGCCGGCACCGTCGTGGTCGTTGAGGATGACGCGTTCGGGTGAACAGCTGATTACTGCATTTTCTTCCCGAATGGTGTAAGTGTCTGGATGGCCTGATTTGATAATTTGCAATATCAAAACGGCTGTGCTATCCTTGGTTTCCTGCCTGTTGTCGGCCCGGAACATTTCATTCCATGACCGTGGGTCGGAAATCAAAAAAGATTGAGGAGAACTTATTTTTTGAGCAGTTTGCATAAATATGCGCCGCAAGGGCGTACGCGAAATCAAAGTGGAGAGAGTGCGGGGAGCAACCCCACGCAGTTTCAGGACAATACAAATCATCCAGTGAGATCACACAGACCGGAACACTCAGATTACGTTTCAAAAGGGGCATTTGCCACACTGATCTCACCCCTGAAAAAGGCTGTAAAAGATGCGGGATATGACACGCCGACACCTATTCAGGAATTGGCCATCCCCCATCTGCTGAATGGGCGGGATATGCTGGGCTGTGCCCAGACCGGGACAGGAAAAACGGCTGCGTTCATGCTGCCAATCCTGCAATATCTTACCGAAAAGCCCCAGCGGCCGATACCCGGAAAGCCCCGTGTGCTGGTATTGACCCCCACCCGGGAACTTGCGGCACAGATTAACGACAGCATTTCGACCTATGGGCGTTACATTCGGGTTGCCCATACCGTTGTTTTCGGTGGCGTGGGACAGCAGCCCCAGGTGACAAAACTTCGCCGTGGGCTTGATATTGTCGTCGCAACACCGGGCCGGCTGCTGGATTTGATGCAGCAGGGACACGTGAGTCTGAACGCAATTGAGGTTTTTGTCCTGGATGAAGCGGACCGGATGCTCGATATGGGTTTCATCCATGACATTCGAAAAGTGATTGCGAAATTGCCGGAAAAACGCCAGTCGTTGTTCTTTTCGGCAACCATGGCCCCAGAGGTCGTGTCACTGGCACAGACGCTGGTTCACGACGCGGTGGAAGTTTCGGTTACACCGGAGCAACCCACAGTGGAAAAGATCATCCAGAAGCTTCTGTTTGTGGACAAAGGGAACAAGGACAGTCTGCTGGTTTCGCTGATGAATGACAATAAACTGGAAAAAGTGATTGTGTTTACGCGGATGAAACATATGGCCAACAAGGTTGCGGGTAAACTTAACCGGGACGGGATCTCTGCCGCCGCAATTCATGGCAACAAGAGCCAGACGGCCCGAACCCAGGCACTTGATGACTTCAAAAGGGGAAAGGTACGCGTGCTGGTCGCGACAGACATCGCGGCGCGGGGCATTGACGTTGACAACATTTCCCATGTAATCAACTACGATTTGCCCAACGAACCGGAAACCTACGTCCATCGAATCGGCCGAACCGCGAGGGCGGGGCTGGATGGGTCCGCTATTTCATTTTGCAGCGCTGAAGAACGCAGCTATCTTCGTTCCATTGAACACTTGATTCACCAGCGTGTGCCGATTGATATGGAGCACCGCTTCCACTCGGAATTTGCCAGAACGGCAACCGGTAGTGACGCCAAACCGGCTCCAAAGGTCATTCGACCGAGACGCCCACGCCCCACCGGTCAAACCCAGAGCAGGAGCAGTTTCCATGGTGGAAGAAGAAACCGTCAGTCCCGATAGTCTGCACGAAAACCATGGTCAGGTTATGACAAATTCAATCGATTAAGAGAAATGCCGTCTTCACGACGGCATTTTTTTGCCCCGGCGTTTCGGCCTCAATATCCTGAAAAGCACGTTGAGTTTTGACATCGCAAAGACAAATAGCGTAAACTACCGGAAAGGCGCAAGTGAAGGAGGGCCCATATGGCCGGCAGTGTGATGGGAAAATTGTTTATGGTCTCCACTTTCGGAGAGAGCCACGGTAAATCTGTGGGCGTAATTGTGGACGGCTGTCCATCGCAACTTCCTTTGAACGAAGAAGATATACAGAAAGAACTCGACAGACGCCGTCCGGGTCAAAGCGATCTCGTCTCCCCCAGAGAAGAAAGAGACCGGGTGGAAATCCTCAGCGGACTGTTCCAGGGACTCACCACGGGGACTCCCATCTGCATGGCGGTGTTCAACCGGGACACGAAACCCGGAGATTACGAAGCCATTCAAAATCTCTACCGTCCCGGCCACGGCGACTGGACTTACCAGCAGAAGTATGGCATCCGGGATCATCGGGGCGGGGGTCGTGCCTCTGCCAGAGAAACCATCGGGCGGGTCTGTGCCGGCGCTGTAGCCAAGAAAGTACTGGCCAGACAGGACGTGAAAATTCTGGGGCATGTAATTCAGGTGGGGAAAGTCTCTGCAACAGCCTTCGACCCGGAATTCATTGAAAAAAACCCCGTCCGCTGCGCGGATCCGGAAATCGCGGGAAAAATGGCGGACCAGATTCGCGCCGCACAGGATGAAGGGAATTCCCTCGGGGCAATTGTGGAAGTCAGGGTTACGGGACTACCGGCT
>PFTO01000024.1 GCA_002789615.1 Acidobacteria bacterium CG_4_9_14_3_um_filter_49_7
TGGGGATTGGGGATTGGGGATTTGGAATTTGGGATTGGATCTGATATGTTCCAAATCCCCAATCCCCAATCCCCAATCCCTAATCCCTAATCCCTAATCCCCAATCCCAAATCGGAAATCCAAAATCATGCACCTATCCCACTACCCCCGCCCCCAAAACGACACCGGCATCGGCATGCACTGGAGTGCGGGCTTCCCCGCGGCCGTGGGATTGGGCGCGATCCGGGAGATGTGGCTGCCTCAACTGCGCAACATGGGGGTGAGCTGGGTCAAGATCGCCAACCATGACGGCGGCTTGGGCTTTGCCGAGCTGCTCCTGGCCGAAGGAAAGGCTTACCGCTGTTTCTGTACCGACGCGGAACTGACAGCAAAACGAGAAAAGGCAGAAGCGGAAAGCAGCTCTCCCCACTACGATGGCTGCTGTCTACGGCTCAGTGAGGCTGAAATTGAAGAAAAAATGTCTGTTGGCATACCCTTCACAATCCGATTCAAGGTTCCGGACAAGGACTACACCGTTTATGACATGATTCGGGGCGCGGTCCATTGGGAACCCGGCACACTGGGCGACTTCATTGTCCTCAGGTCCGATGGAATGCCGGTGTACAATTTCTGTGTAGTAGTAGATGACTATCTCATGGAAATTTCCCATGTTGTAAGGGCAGAGGAACATCTCCCCAACACCCTGCGCCAGCTCATGCTCTATGAGGCCTTTAACTGGAAGGCACCGAAATTCGCCCACGTCTCGTTGATTCTGGGTCAGGATCGCAGCAAACTGAGCAAGCGGCATGGCGCTACCTCGGTCGGACAATTTGAAGAGGAGGGCTATCTGCCGGAAGCCATGGTCAACTACCTTGCGCTTCTGGGATGGAACGAAGGAAAAGACCGGGAAGAATACACAATTCCGGAACTCGTCAAGGCTTTCTCTTTGAAGCGCATCAATAACAGCCCTGCGGTGTTTGATATGGATAAACTCCGCTGGCTCAATGGCATTCACCTTCGCAAACTGACAGATGAACAGTTCTTGGAAGTTGGAGTACCATTTCTGATAAAGGCATTTCCCTTTCTGTCTTCCATGGTGGAGGTTCACAATCCCTGGCTACAGGCAGCTTTAAACATGGAAAAGAATAAAATGGTTCTCCTGTCCGAACTGGGAGAGCGGTTACAATTCCTTTTTCACTACGAATTGAAGGGAAATGAGGAAATGGAGACGTTTTTTGCCGAAGAAGCCCATCTCACTGCCGGGCGATTGATGTCTGAGCGGATCCTTGCTGTGAAAGAACTGACCCCTGAAAGCTTCTGGGAAGCCGCCATGTCAATCAAAGAAGATGGATTCAAAGGGAAAGAACTCTTTCATCCCCTGCGGGCACTCCTGTCCGGGGCACTTTCCGGGCCGGAACTGGATGTAATGGTTCCCGTGCTCCTGTCCGGAACTGAAATTTCGGAACTCATATCCATTCCGGAACGCTGCCGGAGATTCCTTGAGGTCTTTGGAAAGTGATCATCTACGGTATCAACCCGGTCCGGGAAAGCCTGGTATCGAACCGAATACAAATAAGCGCCATCTATTTCAGTACAGATAAACTGGGATTTGAATCAAAGGGCTTACCGGTTTTCCGAAAGAGCCGCGATTTTATCGGGAAGCTGACCGGCACATCGTCCCATCAGGGGATAGCGGCTGAGATTGGCGAATTCCCCTACGAAAGTGAAAGGTCCATTCTGGCCCTGTCGAAACCGCAGGTAAACCTCGTGATGCTGGACCGGGTCAACGATCCCCACAACCTTGGCGCAGTCATCCGGGTCTGTGACGGTGCCGGCATAGATGCTGTAATCATCGGAGAAAAGTTTGGAACCGGCGTAACTTCTACGGTTTTCAAAACCTCGGCAGGAGCAGCAGCCCATGTGCCCATCGTTCGGTCCCAATCCCTGGCCGGAATTACGGAACAATTGTTGAAAGCGGATTTTACCGTGTTTTCCGTGGAAAACGGAATGGAAGCCATTTCGCTGAGTGATGCAAATGCACACCTCTCCACTCGTAACCTTTTTATATTTGGTAGCGAGGGCGAAGGGATTTCCCGTTCACTCTTACGAAAAAGCCATCACATTGTCACCCTTCCCATGCGAGGCCACGTAAACTCACTGAATCTGTCCACATCTGTTGCTGCCTCCCTTTACAGTCTTTTCAACGAGAAGACTGTAAAGGAGTAGGGGTTGGAGTTGGAGTAGGAATCAGAAAAGGCAGGGAATTGGAAGCGGACCGATTGTCCGCGTGGATGGTGGATAGTGAACAGTGGATAGTGCGGAATGAAAAAGGCAGGGAAAATAAATTCCCTGCCTTTTCTGTATCTTATCTGGACTTAAACTCAAACTTAACCTTGTCTCTACTTGTCCAATTCCGAGAGCATAACTTCCACAGCGGTTTCCAGCTGCTGGTCCCGTCCGGTGCTGACAAGGGCAGGTTCGTTCATCACCTTGATGTCCGGTTCCAGCTGGTCACCTTCAAGGGGTTTGCCTGCGTTGCTGTCCACTGCCATGTTAGGAATACCGTACACAAGAGATCTATCTTGCAGCCTCTCCCACCACACAAAAGTGCAGGTACCGGCGACCGGCATACCGACGATCTTACCCAACTTCAATTCGTGATAGGCCCATGGGAAGCAGTGGGCATCGGAATAGTTTCCTTCCGAAGCAATCACAACAGAGGGCCTTGTCCATTTGTCATGGGATTCCTGACCGACAACACCCTGTCGCGGCGGCTTGAAACTCATGTACTTTTTCCCGTTCAGGAATGTGACAAGGTCATCCACAAGATCGCCCCCGCCATTGAAGCGGGTATCCACAACAAGTGCTTCTTTGTCTGACATGCGCCCCAGCGCTTCGCTGTAGAGTTCCCGATAACTGCTGTCGCTCATGCTGCGAATGTGCACGTAACCGAGGCGGCCTTTGGAGAGACGATCCACTTCCTCCCGGTTTCGTTTCACCCAGCGCAGGTACAGTTGTTGGGCCATTTCCCCCCGTGATTCCGGTTTTATCGTTTCATTCCACCGCTTCTTGCCTGCCGGGTCAAACAGGGACAACAACACCTTCTCTCCCGCTTTTCGGTTTAAGAGCTGGTTCACTTTGATGGAGGGGGAGAGCAATACACCGTTGATTTTTTCAATCACGATGCCGGGGGCAATGCGGGTGTCTGCCCTGTCCAGAGGACTTTTTTCGAGTATTTCTTCTACTTTCAAGCCGTTCCCGGTGTACTTGTTGTCAAACAGGAGGCCCAGCGATGCGGTCTGATCTCCTTTGGGATCCATGGCGTAAAAGCTGCAGCCGGTGTGGGACGCGTTGAGTTCTCCCAGCAGCTCACTGAGCATTTCAGCGAAATCATGATTGTTGTTGATGCCGCGAAGGTAGGCCCGGTACTCTTTCCCAAGCGCTTCCCACCGGTTATTTTTCAAAGGAGCTTCACGGTAGAGACGCTTTTGAATCTCACGCCACACATGGTCAAACATGGCCGTGCGTTCCGCCTGCCTGTCCAACACCATTTCTCCCTTGGGTGAAATGGTTTTTGTCTTGCCGGACTTAATGTCTACGCGGGTGATTTTCCCCGAGGCCAGTACAAACACATACTTTCCTTCGGGTCCCAATTTCAAGTCTCCGCCTGTCCGGCTTCCAAGGTGAGTCAGAACCTTGGTCTTGTGTTCCCGCAGGTCTGTTACCCAGAGTTCATATTTTTTCTCGAATTTCGCCATAAAAATCAGCTTTTCGGCATCGGGCGTGACAACGGCGCCAGAGAGGAAAGCCGATTGCTCGGTTAACCGGACTTTTCTGTCCGCTAAACCTTCAAAATCGATCAAAATTGGCTTAATTTCCTTCTTTTTCTCTTCTTTTTTGGCCTTATTATCGTCTTTTTCTTTCTTTTCTGCCTTTTTTGCCTCTTTTTCTGCTTCTTTTACCAATTCCATCTCTTCTTTTGTGAGCTTGAACCGGTCGTAAGCCTTTTTCGTGGCAAAAAGCGCGTACACATCCATCTGGCTCTTGCCGGTGCTGGCCAGAGAATGGAGCCCGGCCCGGTTGGAAAACCACAGCATCATGCTGCCCTTGGCCATCCATGACGGGGCCGCGTCTTCAAATCCGCTGTTGGTAAGGTTTATCGGAGCCTTCCCCCCATCGGCTGGAACCAGTCCCATCTCTGAGCTGTAATACGTGGTGTTCTGAAACTGGACCAGTAGCCATTTCCCGTCCGGTGACCAGTCATACCACTGGTCACCATCGGTATAGGAAAAATTGAATTGGCCGGGGAGCACTGTCCGTACCTTTCCGGACACCATGTTCAACACCTTCAACACTGTTCTTTCCTGGATGAATGCCACTTCTTTTCCATCGGGAGAAAATCGGGGCATGGATGTGTCTTCCGGTGTTTCCAGAACCGGAGTCTCATCAAAAAGTGTTGCATTGAAAAAATATTTCTCATCCGGTTGCCGGAGTTTGCTCTGATAAATATTGACACTCCCATTTCGTTCAGATGAGTAGAGAATCGTCTTGCCGTCCGGGCTGAAACTGACATCCTTTTCTGCTCCGGGTGTCCGGGTGATCTGGCGGGTCGTTCCACCTTCCACCGAGACAGCGAACACATCACCCCGGAACACAATGGCAATTTCTTTTCCGTTTGAGGAGACGGCAAAATCAGTGGCTTCCCCCACGTCCAAGAGCTCATTTCCGGTCCCTGCCGGGTCCTCCTGAATCCGAATCGCGACTTTTTTCGCGGCTTCTCCGGGATTCATTGAATAGATTTCGCCCTTAAAACCGAAGCAGAGAATTCCGGCGTCCGTCTTCGTTAAAAATCGAACCGGGTCACCTTCAAAGTTTGTCAATTGCTTCGGTTTGGCGGATTCATCCAGGGGCATGCTGTACACATTGAACGTGCCGCTTTTTTCACTGAGAAAATAGACAGTCTTTTCATCTCCCGACAGCATCGGGTCACGGTCTTCTCCCGGAAAAGTTGTCAGACGCTTGAAGCTGTTTTTTGTGAGGTCGGCAACCCAGAGGTCGTGGGCAACGGAAGAAATATGATGTTTTCGCCACTGGTCTTCAATCCCGGTCTTATCCTGGTAAATAATACGGTTTCCATCCTGGAAAAACCGGGTTTTTTCTGCGGGAGTTGTCAAAAGCTGCCGCGGTGTACCGCCGGTGACGGATACCTGGTACAGTTCGGACAATGCCCGGGTGGGAAACAGACGGGAATCCGGGGCATCCACCCGGGAAGAGTTGAAAATAACCGCCTTCCCGTCCGGTGTAAAATCAGACGGGAAATCCCCGGAAGAATGATAGGTTAACCGGGTAGCAGAACCACCCTCGGACGGCATTACAAAAACATCGTAGTTTCCGTGCCGGTCTGACGCGAAGGCAATCTGCTTCCCGTCATGGGACCAGACCGGCATGAAATCGTGGCTGGCATCCAGTGTCAATGGGACCGCAGTACCGCCTGCAGCGTTGACCCGGTAGAGATTCCCTCGAAAACTGAACACAATCGCCGTACCATCCGGTGAAATTGCCGGATACCGCATCCAGGTTGGTGACTCTGCGGCAATACCCGGCCGTGCCATACACAGCAATACAATGACAAAGGCAAAAAACAGGATTGATTTCTTCATGAACCCTCCGTTCCCTCATTTTTTTACATAACAGCCCATTGTACGAAAAAATCTCCGGAATGTTAAGAGCTGAAAAAGAAGTGGTCAGTGTTCTGACTGAAAAGGATTAGTCAGAGCCAGTCTCTCTGACCCTATCCCTTTGTTTCCCCGTCTTTCTTCACCCTTCACTCATCACCCATCACTCATCACGGGCCGCGAAGTGGTTTTCCCTAACAAAAATTTGCTTTAACCCTCAAATTAGAATAACATTTGTCTCTTCGGATGCTACTGGAAGCATCCCGAAAACACTGGAGTAAACATGAAAATACTCTTACTCAGACCCTTATATAAAATTAACAGATATTCACGCAGCGTTCCCTTGAGCTATCTGCGCCTTGCTTCATACCTGATAGAAAACAACCATGAACCCTACATTCTGGACATGCTGTTTGATGATGTGACAGAGAGCATGGTAGATGAATTCATCAGGGAAAAGGACATTGACACCATCGGCATTGGCTGCATGACCTGTGAATACAAAGCCGCAATTACACAGGCGGAACGCCTGAAAAAGATGGATAGTAACTTAAAGATTATCTTTGGCGGGCCGCATCCGACCGGAAACCCGAAAAAGTGCATAGATACCGGCTTTGTTGACTATGCGATAGCCGGTGAAGGGGAAGTTGCGCTTTCCAGTCTTCTGACCGGTCTTGAACATGACGACCCCCTGGACAATATCCCGGGTCTCTGGTTTAAGAAGGACGGTGAAGTTCATTCGGGCGGCTACGCGGAACCGGTTGACATCGAAAGCATGCCATTGCCGGCATTTGACATTGTAGACCTGGAAAGATACTTCGCCCTTGATCCCCCCTGGCATTTTCCGAAATCAAAGCGGGTCGTTCAGTTTGGAACAAGCAGAGGGTGCCCGTTTAATTGCTCATATTGTCATCATATCCACGGGAAAAAGGCACGGCTCATGTCTGCGGAAAAGGTCGTAAGCCAGATTGAAACCCTGTACAACAAACACAAAGTCAGAGAAATTATCGTAATTGACGACATTTTCAACGTCAATCTGGAAAGGGCAAAAAATATCTGCAAAGGCCTGATCGAAAAAAATATGAAACTGAGCATTCAGTTTCCAAACGGTCTTCGCGGAGACATTTTTGATGACGAATTGATGCGTCTGTTAAAGAAAGCAGGCACCCACTATATTGCTGTGGCAATAGAAACATCTTCAGATAGACTCCAGAAACTGATCAGAAAGAACCTCAAAATTGAAAGAGCATTACAGACGGTGGCCACTGCCAAGAAATACGGTATTGAGGTTGGCGGTTTTTTTATGATTGGATTTCCCTCCGAAACCAAAGAAGAAGTGAAGAAAACAATTGATCTGGCGATCAACAATCCCTTTGATATCGCCTTCTTTTCCATTGTGGCGCCCTATGAAGGAACGGAACTTCGACGGGACATCCTGAACGGGCATTTTGGAGAAGAGGCACGGGCGGCCCTGAAGGCAAACCCGGATGAAGAATTTCCCGTGTTCTACAATCCGGACCTAACCAGAGAAATGCTCATAAAAATGCGAATGTTCGGATATATCCGCTTTTACACAAAACCGGCCAGAACGTTTAACCTGATAAAGAAAATGTACCGACTTGTCTACATCAAGCAGATCATCCGAGCAATCTACCGCAGACTTATTTTCAGCAAAACCGTCAGCGTAAGCTGAAACATAAAGAGTGAGCGTGCGAGTGTAAGTGCGAGGTAGAGAGTAAAAAACACGAATCAACCATTCCCGTCTGTCAAGTCCTGATTAAAAGTTGACACATTTATCTCCCCATACCCCACTCCCATGATGAACCTCATGGGGAGTCTTCATCCCCAGC
>PFTO01000184.1:0-2815 GCA_002789615.1 Acidobacteria bacterium CG_4_9_14_3_um_filter_49_7
CTCAGTCAGTTCCAACACTGTTTTCATTGTTTCGTCACTGCACTGGGCACCTCGAATAATCTCAACCAGTTTCATCACAGGTACCGGGTTCATGAAATGCATACCAATCACATTGGAGGATCTCCGGGTCAGGGCCGCCAGTTTCGTGATGGAAATCGAAGAAGTATTGGAGGCAATAATGACTTCGTCAGCCAGCAGGTTGTCAAGTTCCTGAATTAGAGACTTTTTGATTTCAAAGTTTTCCGTAATTGCCTCCATCACAAAATCACAATCCTTCAGATCATTCAATTCCACTGTTGGCTGAATCCGATCCAGAACCTGCTGCTTTTCCTCTACCGTCATCCGTCCCTTGTCTACACCCCGCTGGAGGTTTTTTGAAATTGTATTCACACCCCGTTCCACAAACTCAAGCTTTACATCACGCATCACGACTTGAAAACCTTTTGAGGCAAAAACATGGGCAATTCCGTTTCCCATCGTTCCTGAACCGCAAACGCCCACTTTCTGAATCGCCATATCAACCTCCTGAAACAGATTATTCGTGCTCAGCTCTATTGTACGACCCGAAACCGTGTACCGCAACCACAATTGCTGCCTGAAAGCATGAACATGTGAGTGAAAGTGCGAGCAGGAAATATCGGGGAGTCACTTGCCCCTGACTTTTCTCACTTCATCACCCATCACTTCATACTCACAATCGATCATTCACTCGCATTGTACCGGAAGATTGTGACTTGGAAAGAGAATCTTTTTCGTGTAACATTCAGAGATTAAAGGAGGATTTGATGAGATATCTGTTCCTGTTCCTGTTGACGACATCCCTTCTCGCCTGGACTCCCACAACCCGCAAGTATATGGCCGTTACCGCCTTTCGCGCATTTCCATCTGATGTGCGCCTGGCGTTGAATCACCATCGTAAATCTTTCCTTGATGGCGCTTCCATGCCTCTTTCCGGGAAATCCCGCAACGATCTGATAAATGAGGGATGTCGACTCAGTGAAGAGCTTGCAGCATTACTTGATTCTCAACCGGATTTTGATCAGGTTGCAAAGAAACTGGGGCACCTCATGGCAATCACCGCGGAATTGAGCAATCCATACCTGGACTCAACGTCCTCTCAGAGTTCAGACTACAGCACTTACGTTGAGAGAAAACTGGACTGCTTCTTTTTTGCCGGGATGCCATTGAATTTCAATAAGATTGTTACCCGGGATGTCTGCGTTCGGTTATTCCATGTCCCCGATCTCGGCAAATCCCACCTGAAATCTATTGAGCAGGATTACAGAACATACCGCAATTCAAGTAATTTCGATGATTTGTCCGGTGCTTTCGGATCCGGATCCCTCCTCTTTTCTGATTCCTGCACCGAAATGGTTATTATCACTTCCCTGTTGTGGAATCAGGCCGCAGGAAACGCCGACGACGCTGCGATCTTCTCGCAGTGAACCCTCAGTGTTCAAATGCTGCCTGCACTGTTTGAAGCTTATATAAGATTTGTGCGTCAGCTTTCAGCTTTTTCTTGCAGCTCCACCTGTATTTCGCTACACTTGAAGGGTATCTTACTGGAGTTAAATGAATGAGAAAGGTTCAGAGCATTCGTTCCGTTTTCTTTCGCTACATTTTGTGGCTTATTGTGATCTCTGCAATTCTGTCAGGCCTGTTGAAGCTTGGGATGGAGTGGCAGCGCTCTCTGGAAGAATTCAGCCAGATCCGGAAAACCTATATAAACCATGAGAAAGAACTGCTGAGGCAGCGCGTTGAAGCGTTATTCTATTTCGTCAGTTACAGACGAACTCACACGAAAGAGAAAATCCGCGAACTAAGTGCAAAATGGGCAATAGACGCCAAAATAGTGATCCAACTTGTATTGAAGAATACACCTCCAGGCGCTCCATTAAAGATCCTACAAACTCGTGCCATTGAAATGTTGAAGAAACTCAAATTGCCATCCGGATTCGGTATCGCAGCCATAGACACAGGAAATGGCAAGATTCTCCTTTCTTCATTCGATAATGCCCTTACCCCGGAACAGATCCAGTTGATTCTCGATCATAAATCTTCTCCCCCCTTTGAAACAGACGGCTTCATCGGCCAGGCCGTGACGATCCCCACTCTGCACCTGTGTGTCATCGTTCTGGAGCCACGGGCAAAACAGGAAGCGTGGTTACAGAGTCAGCTGCTGAACTATGCCGCCTCAATGCGTTTCGGCAAGGAAGGGTATATCTTTATTAATACCTTTGATGGAATTCCCCTTCTCAGGGATGGAAAACGTGTAGAGAATGGGAAATCGATGTGGGAACTCACTGACCCGGATGGAATCAAGGTCATCCAGGAAGAATACAGGGCTGCAAGAAAGACCGGAGGTGGATTTATTTATTACAGCTGGCGGAAATTGAGCACCAGCGAAGTCATGCCGAAAATGTCCTATATCCGTGGGATGAAAGACTGGCACTGGATTGTAGGAACCGGAACGTATCTGGATGAAATGGAATCAGCTATCAGTTTGAGAAAGGCGGAATTCATGCATCGAATCCGCTGGCAGGCCGGTCTGACTCTGCTGGGCTTTTTGGTTGTTCTGGGAATCATTTTTCTGTTAACAAAACGTATGGGCCAAAAACTCAGTTCTGAATTCAATGTATTTTCAGATTTTTTCCAGGACTGCGCAACTGACCACCGACCCATTGATTCAGACTCACTAACACTGACCGAGTTCCGGATACTGGCGAAACAGGCGAATAACATGATTGTTTCCAGAGAGCGGATCGAAACGGCCCTTAAAAAAAGTGAAGAGAAATTCCACCAACTCTTTGAAGAG
>PFTO01000184.1:2837-10066 GCA_002789615.1 Acidobacteria bacterium CG_4_9_14_3_um_filter_49_7
AAGCCAGGGAAATTATCCGCAGAACCTATGAAACAGGGGGCGCCAAATTTGAATGGATGCACAGGAAACTAAGTGGTGAATATTTCTGGTGCGAAATTACACTGACTCGAATTCCGTGGGACCAGGAAGATTGTATTTTTGTAGTCTGGCGGGATATCACAGAAAATAAAATGGCCAACGATAAACTGAAGCTGAGTGAGGCCCGTCTTCGCAAATCTCAGGAGTTGTCCAAGGCAGGAAACTGGGAAGTGGACCTGATAAATGGCCATTACATTGCATCGGATGAAGCGTACAGAATCTACGGCTATACAACTCTCGAAACCGTTACTCCCTTTGAGGAAGTTTCACGAGCCATCCACCCGGAAGACCGGGAGAGAGTGGAAACTGATTTCCGTAACTTTATCATCGACGGAACCCCCTATGACACAACGTTCAGAATCAGACGCTTTGACGACGGAAATATCCGTTATGTTCGAGCCATAGCCGAGCGGGTAATTGACAAGACAGGCCGCACCATTCGCGTACTGGGTGTCGTCCAGGATATTACTGAACTGATTGAAAAAGAACGTAAAATTCGCACTGAACGTGAAAAAATGAAAATCACGCTGAAGAGCATGGCAAGCGCAGTCATTGTCACTGACAGTGATTTCAAGGTTGAAATGATGAACCCCGTTGCTGAAAAATTAACCGGATGGACCCAGGCGAAAGCAATGGGGAAACCGCTGAATACTATTTATCACGTCTTGAATCCGGAAACTCGTGAACGGGTATCCTTCACTCTTCCCGAATATGAAGAACCTGAACCATACAGAAAAAGCGAAACCAGAATGGTCATCGACAAAAATGGCGAAGAGCACATGATTCTCTGCAGCAGCGCACCGATTCAGTGGAAAGACAGTGGATTTCTTGGACTGGTGCTCGTCTTCAGGGACATTACAGAGCGATTGAAAATGGAGCAGGAACTGCAGAAAACGCAGCGGTTGGAATCACTGGGAGTCCTTGCTGGTGGCATTGCCCATGATTTTAACAACCAGATAACCGGCATCACCGGCAATATTTCCCTGGTGAAGGCCATGCTGAAAGACTCCCCGAAGGTGAACGCACTTCTGGATGAAGCGGAAAGAGCAGGCAATGCCTGCAAAGCCCTCTCGCGGCAGCTCCTCACATTTGCCTCCGGAGGTGCGCCGGTCAGAGAGTCCGTGAACCTGGAGGAATTGATTCGGGACAGTGTCTCCTTTAACCTTCGAGGCAAGCCTGTGAATGCAAAACTCGAAATCAAGAGTCCCCTCTGGAATGCCAATGCCGACCCCGGTCAATTCCGCCAGATCATGAGCAACCTTCTGATCAACGCCGTACAGGCAATGCCAGATGGTGGAACGATTCGTGTTTTTGCAGATAATGTTCAACCTGACAACTCACCTGAAGGAGCTGGCCATGACCGATTCATTCGAGTTTCTGTTTCGGACACTGGCCCGGGCATTGACCCGGAAATTCAACCAAAGATCTTTGACCCATTTTTTACCACAAAGGAAGAGGGAAAAGGATTGGGACTCTCCACCGTCCATTCCATTGTGGAACGCCACGGTGGTCAATTGAGTATGGAATCCAGACCCGGAAAGGGAACAACCTTTACCCTGCTGCTGCCTGCATCAGAAGAATCCGGACCCGAACCGGTCGTATCCGCTGAAGGCGCTTCCGTTCAACCCCTGAATATTTTGCTCATGGATGATGAGGAAATCATCCGGGATGTCGCGCAGGAAATTTTCCGCTTCCTCGGCCATTCCGTGACTGCAACAATCAATGGAGAAGATGCTCTGAAAGCATACAGGCGTGCTATGGAAAATGGCCCTCCCTTTGACCTGGTTCTTCTGGACATCACAATTCCAGGTGGAATGGGAGGCAAAGAAACCATTGCCCGCCTTCTGGAACTGGACCCTGATGTGAAAGCCGCCGTAACCAGCGGATACGCCCATGATCCGATTATTGCGAATTTCAGTGAGTATGGTTTCTGCGGCAGGTTGGAAAAACCATTCAAGATTGAAGACATTGAAAGATTACTGGATGCGATGTTCGGCTGATATCCACAAATCAGATTCATCAGACGACGAGGAGATCTTATGAAAAACTTTGCCATCCTTCTTATTTTTTTCACTGCATTCCCTGCAACCGCAGATAGCCTGAATCTGAGTCTGAATTTGAAAAAGGGAAATCACTTTATTACCACCCTGACCAGCACACAAGCCGTAATCCGGGATGTTGGCGGCCAGCAGACTCAGGTTGATAACTCCACTGAAATGACACTGTCTTTTGAAGTAACCGGGTCCGATGAGAAAACATACACCATTACAATGCGCTACACACACATCATTGTGTCCAGCCGGGGTGCCGGTTGGGAATTCCACTATGACTCAACGCCTTCAACGGATTCCGGCAGTACAGATTCGAAACAGATGAACATCTTCTACAAGAGCCTATTGAATCAACCAATAACCCTTGTCATCGACCGCCTCTCAGGCACAATTAAGAGCATGTCCGGATGGGATAAACTGGGCAAACATGTTGTAGAAGAGTTGAGGCAGGGAACAGCAACAGATCGACAGAAACTGACTGATATGTTGATCTCATCGATAAAGAATGGGATTGTGAACGGGGGGGCCACCAGTGTCTTCCCTTCTCTGGCAGGGAGAACTATTCAAAAGGGGAGTCAATGGCAGATCCAGGACACACTTCCCACGTTTTCCGGCCTCGCTCTTCGAACCACTTACAAAGTCACAGACCTTTTCCCTGACAGAGTGACACTCTCCGTTTCCTCCTCTTTGTCCACCTCACCAACAGCAACCGTCATTGCTACAGGCGCCACAAAAACCCAGTACAAACTCAGCGGAACCCAGAAAGGAACACTTGTCGTTGACAGAAAAACCGGCTGGGTTACGCAAACGCATGTAAATCAGGAACTGGAGGGTACGTTTACCATGATTGATATGGGATTAACCATCCCTGTTACGGTGTCAGGAAAAACAGACATACAGTCCAGACAGTATACCGGATCAACGGGCAAATGACCTCCGAACCCCTGGAATGGATGATTCAAAACCAGATTGTCCGCCGCGGTATTCATAACCATGCTCTGCTGAATGCACTGCGGGCAATTGATCGAAGAGATTTTGTTCCAGCTGCTTCCCAAAGCGCGGCCTATGAAGACCGCCCTCTCCCATTAAAGAACGGCCAGACGATTTCCCAACCCTACATCGTGGCACTGATGACGGAACAATTGGAACTCGACTCCCATCACCATGTCCTCGAAATTGGAACCGGCAGCGCCTACCAGACTGCCATTCTCGCTTTCCTTTGCCACAGCGTAATCTCAATAGAGCTTTTTCCGGCTCTTCACGAGGTAGCGAAGTTATCTCTGGCACCGTTCAAATTCCGTAATATCACTCTGATTCAGGGAGATGGGAAAAAAGGATGGGAAAAACAGGCACCCTATGATCGAATCATTCTGACTGCCGCACCACAAGACTTTCCCGACAGCGTGTTTGATCAATTGGTTGAAGGTGGCATTATGGTGGCTCCAATTGGAAAAGCCGGATATCAAACTCTCTTTAAAATCACTAAAACTGGTGGAAAGCCTGTGAAGGAATCAATCTGCGGCGTTCGTTTTGTGCCCCTGGTCTGATTTTCGTCAGCCCCTTTCGCGGCTGACGCCGTGATTTGTAACCCGTAATGAGTGATTTGTTGGGGAAAGACAGAGATGAACCATTCCCTTTCTTTCCTTATTTTCCCGCATTAACACTTTCCTACGCTCGCATACCGGGAAAATTGTGGTAAAATTCTGCTATTGACCCGTAAATTCGCTGAAAGGAGCGTACCATGAAAAAACTCGTGACTCTGGCAGTAGCCGCAATCCTGCTTTCAACAACCGCTTTCGCTGTCAAAATTGGAGGAGTGAACCTTCCGGACACCCTGAAAGCCGGAGAAAGCACTCTCGTCCTCAACGGAGCGGGCCTTCGGAAAAAACTCTGGATCAAAGTCTATGCCGGCGGCCTTTACCTGTCACACAAAACCAACAATCAGAATCAGATTATCAATGCCGATGAACCCATGGCAGTTCGGATGCACTTCATCCACGACGGGATTGCCCCAAAGAAACTGATTGATGCATGGGACGAAGGGTTTGAAGCTGCAACCAATGATAATGTAGCTCCTATTCAAATGCAAATCGATAAGTTCAATGCCACATTCAAAGTGGAAGTTCACGAGGGAGATGTCTATGACCTTATCTATGTTCCGCAAGAAGGCGTTTCCGTCTACTTCAATGGTAAAAAGATTGACACCATTACCGGCCTTGCATTCAAGAAGGCTCTCTTCGGCATTTGGCTCTGTGACGATCCAGCCGATAGCGGACTGAAGGAAGGCATGCTCAACCAGTAATTTCATCCGGGGGGGCCTGCCCCCCCCTTATCTGAGCATGCTCTTATCAGATTTTATCATTTCTACTTATCATATCTTTATCATATTGAGTTATTCTCTGGTATTATAAGTTATTTTTATATATATTTAATATTTTGGTACAAGAGCTCAATATTGGGCCATTTTCAGGCCGCTTCTTCGCTCATCTCGCTTATTTAATTCTTGACAAAAATAGCCGTTACCTCTATATTAGCAGTCGGAACGCTTAACTGCTAATTCCCTTTAAGGAGGATATCATGACAATTAAACCATTGCACGACAGAGTGCTGGTAAAGCGGATGGAACCAAAGGAAGAACTTCGCGGTGGGATTATTATTCCCGACACGGCAAAAGAAAAACCCATGGAAGCAAAAGTGATTGCGGTTGGGCCGGGAAAAGACAAGGAACACCCCATGACCGTCAAGACCGGTCAAATTGTTTTGATCGGCAAATATGCCGGAACCGAAGTGAAAATTAATGATGAAGAACACCTAATCCTGCGCGAAGAAGAGATTCTCGCCGTTTTGGTAAAATAAGGTATAACAGAGGAGTTAAAAATGGCAAAAAAGATTTCTTTCAGCGATGAAGCCCGCCAGAATATTCTGAAGGGCGTAGAACAACTCACAGATGCAGTACAGGCAACTCTCGGGCCCCGGGGCCGGAATGTCCTT
Source organism: Acidobacteria bacterium CG_4_9_14_3_um_filter_49_7 (assembly GCA_002789615.1). Taxonomy (GTDB): domain Bacteria; phylum Acidobacteriota; class Holophagae; order Thermotomaculales; family Thermotomaculaceae; genus UM-FILTER-49-7. Next base: position 7,958 of record PFTO01000184.1, read on the forward strand.
ATTGAGAAAAAATTCGGGTCTCCCCTCAGCACCAAAGACGGTGTAACTGTGGCCAAAGAGATTGAACTCAAACACCCTGAAGAAACTATTGGTGCCCAACTCGTGAAGGAAGTGGCCTCTAAAACTTCCGACACAGCTGGCGACGGAACCACCACAGCCACAGTTCTGGCACGGAATATTTACAAGGAAGGCATCAAGGCCATCGTAGCCGGTGCCAACCCCATGGATCTGAAACGAGGCGTGGACAGTGCAGTAAAGGCCGTTCTGGAAGGCCTCGTTAAACTCGCCCAGCCGGTAAAAGGTGATGAAATCGCCAAAGTCGGCGCGATTTCAGCCAACAACGACATGGAAATCGGCAGAATCATTGCCGACGCAATGGATAAGGTTGGGAAAGACGGCGTCATCACCGTTGAAGAAGCCAAGGGTTTTGAAACCACATTGGATGTCGTAGAAGGTATGCAGTTCGATCGTGGCTATCTTTCTCCCTATTTTGTTACAGACGCGGAAAGGATGGAAGTGGTCTTTGAAAACCCCTACATTCTCATCCACGAGAAGAAGCTCAGCAATATGAAGGACCTGCTGCCGATTCTGGAACAGGTTAACAAGACCGGACGGGCCCTCCTCATAATCGCCGAAGACATTGAAGGTGAAGCTCTGGCAACCCTGGTTGTGAACAAACTCCGGGGCGTATTGAACATTGCCGCAGTAAAAGCACCTGGATTCGGCGACCGCCGGAAAGCCATGCTGGAAGACATTGCTATCCTGACCGGTGGGAAAGCTATTTCTGAAGACCTCGGTATCAAGTTGGAAAACATCACCCTGGAATTCCTGGGTTCAGCCAAGAAAGTGACCATTGACAAAGAAAATACAACCATCGTAGAAGGTGCCGGCACGACTGACAATATCAAATCCCGGGTAGCACAGATTAAGGCTCAGATTGAGAACACCTCATCTGATTATGACAAGGAAAAACTCCAGGAAAGGCTTGCCAAACTCGTGGGCGGTGTGGCCATCATCAAAGTGGGCGCAGCTACCGAAACCGAGCTGAAAGAAAAGAAAGCCCGGGTGGAAGACGCCATGCATGCCACAAAAGCTGCAGTGGAAGAGGGGATTGTGCCCGGCGGCGGCGTTGCCCTGATCCGTCAACTCGGCCTCCTGGACAAGTTGAAATTGGAAGGCGACATGCAACTTGGTGTCGACATCATTCGCAAAGCGCTGATAGCGCCGATGAAAGCCATTGCCGACAATGCAGGCCAGGAAGGCTCCGTTGTGGTTCGGGAAGTACTGTCCCGCAAAGGCGCTGTAGGGTATAACGCTTCTACCGACACCTACGAAAATCTGCTGGAAGCCGGAGTAATTGACCCGGTAAAGGTGACGAAGAATGCACTCTTAAATGCCGCCTCCGTGGCCGGCGTTATGCTCACAACTGAAGCCGTAATCACAGAGATTCCGGAAGACAAACCTGCCGGACCTCCCGCCCCTGACATGGGCGGAATGGGAATGTATTAATTTCCATTTGTACAATCAATTTCAAGGACCCGCCTTTCGGCGGGTCCTTTTTTCTTATGCCCTACTTCAACTATTCTATTTTTCAGGTTTTGTCATCGAAAGCGGATCTAACAGTTTTCCAACCTGTTTTTCCGGAATGATTGCCTGCTCCAGAACAACCTGCCGCACTGTTTTCCCACTTTTCCATGCATCTTGCGCAATTTTTGCTGCACTGTCATAACCGATTTCGGGAACCAGAGCCGTGCACATGGCCAGACTTTGTTCCACAAAACTACGGCAACGCTCTTCGTCCGCGGTAATATTCCGCACACAATTTTCTGTGAATACAGCGCATACATTGGCCAGCAATTGCACAGATTGCAGGGTGTTGTGGAGCATCATCGGCATCATAACATTGAGCTCAAAGTTTCCAGACATTCCACCGATGGTCACAGCCGCATCGTTGCCGATAACCTGAGCCGCCACCTGGACCAGTGACTCGGCGAGAACCGGATTGACCTTTCCCGGCATAATTGATGAACCCGGCTACAGTTCAGGAATCGAAATCTCCCCGATTCCACACCTCGGACCGCTTCCCAGCCACCGCACATCGTTGCCAAT
>PFTO01000088.1 GCA_002789615.1 Acidobacteria bacterium CG_4_9_14_3_um_filter_49_7
GCCGCAATCAAAAAGCGATAGCCAAGTAGTCCCAGTGGCGAGACATGTTGCAATACGCCCTTGACCATGAAAAAAGTTGCGCCCCAGATTGCCGCCGAATACAACAGGCCGGCATCAGAAAGGAGTCCCTTCCAGCGTTTCATTCCAACCTCCTCAATTAGGCCATTGTACCGTATTTTCTGAGCTTGAATCCAACTGCTTTCGGTGTCCACTTGTGAAGTATGGAATGATTTTTCTGTTCTAATCTTCCCACTTTTGATAAGAATCAATTTTCTTTTGCTACAATTTTGTCATTATCAGCTCAGCAAGACCCGGGTGCGATCCAACAAAGCTGGAAGGAAGCACGTTTGTTGAGGACATTCGGGCAGTATGTCGATTAGATAAGGAGGTCACAATGAATCAGTCCTGGTTGGACAAGTTAATGAGTAAGAAGGGATTATACACGGTTTTCTGGGTTACCGCCATCGTGATGGTTGTGGCGTTGATCGGATTCACCAGCTTACTGGTGAAAGAGGTTCCGCCGATTCCACAAAAAGTCGTGTCGTCGAACGGTTCAACTCTCTATACCTATGATGACGTGGTAGCGGGGAAAGGCTATTTCCAGGAATTTGACCTGATGGACTACGGAACCATGCTGGGCATGGGCGCCTATCTTGGTCCGGACTTCACCGAAGAAACCATGCATCGCCGCATTATTTCCCTGTACGATGCCTATGCTAATGAAGAATTCGGTGTTAACGCTCTGGCTGTGACCGATGTTCAGCGGGGGAAGATCAAGGAAATGGTAAAAGCAGACCTGAATAAAACCGTATTGAACAAGAAAACGGTCGCATATTCATTGGAATCTTCTGATGCATACCACAAGAACATTGAATACTGGATAGATTTTCTGGTCAATGGGGACAAGAAACTGGCATGGCCTGGCGGTGTGATCAACGCGGACGAGGCCCGAAAGATTGCGATGTTCTTTGACTGGGGTCAGCTGGTGGCTTCAACGAAACGGCCGGGGACCAACCGGACCTGGAGCAACAACTGGCCTTCTGAACCACTAATTGACCAGAATGTTGGTTGGCCCAGTGTGTTCTGGTCACTGATGGAAGTTCTGATTCTCTGGACTATGACAATTCTCATTTTCTACCTGATGTATGAATATTTCGTCAAAAAAGATAAGGATGCAATACTGGAAGAACCGCTGGTGTTGGATTCCCTCTTTCCCTCCCAGAAGAAGCTGTTCAAATATCTCCCCATTGTTGCCCTTTTTTTTCTTATTCAAGTAATTCTCGGGGGCTACATTGCTCATATTTATACGGAGCCGGCGAAGAATTTTATTTTGAGCCAGAGTATCCTGCCCTTTAATGTAATCCGTGCGCTGCACATCAATATTGCCATTGTGTGGGTTGCTGTCGGCTGGCTGGTGGGCGGAATGTTCATTGCCCCGCTCGTCGGGAAACAGGATCTGCGCTTTCCATGGCTGGTGGACGTTCTCTGGTTGGCGCTGGTGATCGTCGCGGCCGGCGGCATCTTCGGCATCTACGCAGGTGCAACCGGCCACCTGCGGGACATGTGGTTCTGGCTGGGCAACGAAGGCCGTGAATACCTCAACCTGGGCCGGGTCTGGGATATTGGCCTTGTTGTGGGTCTGGTCCTGTGGTTTCTGATGGTCTTCAGCACCATCCGGAAGTCCAAAGAAAATAACGTAATGGTGGGAACCATCATCTGGTCGGCTTTTGGTATTGCCACATTGTACATGGCAGGGATGGCACCGGTCCAGAAAATCATGCCGAATTTCACGGTGGATGATTATTACCGCTGGTGGGTGGTCCACCTCTGGGTAGAACTGACGTTTGAGTTGTTTGCGGCCGGGGTGCTGGCCTATCTCGCGGTGTTGCTGGGACTGGTTCCCAGGAAAACTGCGGAGAAGGTGATGTTGCTGGAACTGGCACTGGTCATAGTTTCAGGAGTCCTCGGTGTTGGCCATCACTACTGGTGGCAGGGACTGGACGAGTACTGGGTGGCAATCGGCGGAGCATTTTCTGCCATGGAACCGGTACCGCTGGTAATCCTGATGATTGAGGCATGGAAACAATACAAAGATACCAAGCTCAAGGGAAAAGAGTTTGCCTTTTCTGTTCCCTTCATGTGGCTGACAGGCTCGGCCTTCCTCAACTGGTTTGGCGCGGGTGTTCTTGGCATGGTGGCGAACCTGCCGATCGTCAACTACTACTCCCACGGAACATATCTTATTATGCCCCACGGCCACGTGGCATTGTTGGGCGCATTCGGGTACATTTCCATTGCCTTCATTTATATTGTTGCCCGTTCAAAGGCCTTGACCGAAGGACGCGTCTGGGATGATAAGTTCAGCAAAATCGGGTTCTGGCTGGTAACAGTCGGTATTGTTCTGTTCTCTATTCCAACCCTGATCATTGGGTTCCATCAGACGGAAATTGCCTATAAACTGGGCTATCATGCGGCTCGCGCAAGGGAAACCGTGGAAGCGGTGAAGGGATGGATGTGGTTTCGAATTCTGCCGGATAGCATGATTATCTTTGGTGCTGCGGCCATATTTTTGGATATTGTGAAAAAGACATTCCTGGCAAAAAAAGCCTGACGCCGGACGCAGCCGGGCTGTCCGCCCGGGATTTTAGGTGCTGAATGTTAGATGGCAGATGATAAGAGAGAAGGGGAAATTATTTTCCCCTTCTCTTATTTTCCCCCTTGTGACGCGCTCATTCAATAATGGAATGCAAGTTAAAGTAAAGAGTTGCAATTGGCTGCCTGCTCTCTATCCGAACTCAACCTCAACCTTGTCTCCCACTTAACCTTATCCCTAATAATGTTATAATCCTCATCAGACAAAAAGTGGAAGAGAGGAGGTAGAAATGGTTGAAGAAACAATCCACAAAGTTGTGAAGGAACTGAGCACGACGGAAAGTTATCGCGCGGTGTACCGCTCAGCGAAAAAAGGGGTAACCATGCCCTCGATTGACGCGCTGGAAGAAATAATGACCTACCTGCGTCGGATCCTGTTTCCGGGGTATTTTGCCCATTCAGAGGTCACGCCGGACACCATGCATTACTACATTGGCGCCAACGTGGATAAGGTTGTGCGGCTCCTCAGCGAACAGGTTCATCGGGGCTTCTGTTTTCCCTGCCAGGATGAAGGAGATTCGGCTTGTGAGGAATGCGTGAATGACGCACAAGAGTTGACCCTGCAGTTTATTGCCCGTTTACCGGTGATCCGGCGTCTCCTTGCCACAGACGCGCTGGCAGCTTATCAAGGGGATCCGGCTGCCAAAAACGTGGGGGAGACCATTTTCTGTTATCCCAGTCTCCGGGCATTGACCCATCACCGAATTGCTCACGAGCTGTATAAAATGGGTGCGCCACTGATCCCGCGAATCATATCCGAGCGGGCCCACTCCGAAACCGGGATTGACATTCACCCGGGTGCGGAAATCGGCGACCATTTTTTCATTGACCACGGAACCGGCGTTGTAGTGGGGGAAACCTGCATTATCGGACACCATGTACGGCTATATCAGGGAGTGACCCTCGGAGCCAAGAGTTTTCCGCTGGACAAGGACGGGAAGCCGGTCAAGGGCATTGCCCGCCATCCTATCATTGGAGACAATGTCACCATTTACGCCGGTGCGACCGTTCTGGGACGTGTTACCATTGGCGCCGGGAGTGTCATTGGCGGAAATCTCTGGGTGACCGGGGATGTGCCACCGAATTCCCGAATTTCCCAGGGTGAATTTCGCACCACGCCCCTGCAGGACGGTGCGGGAATCTGATGGCCGTTTCACGGCCCAGTTTAAGGTTGAGTGAAAGGCAAGGTTGAGTGAAGAACCGGAAAGAAAGAGAACAGATTCAGACAAGACACGAAAAAGCTCATTCCCTGGTTTTTCTTTCCCCTACTCCTACTTCGTTCAGGAGGAAACTTGCAAAACTATAGGAAATGGATTTCATTGTTGACCCGCTTTCTACTGCCGGGCGGGGGTTTGTTCATTGCGGGGGTATGGGGAATTCCCCGCATACCCCGGACGGCGGTCCCTCTTTCAACCCTCTTTGCGGCATTCCTCTTCCTGTCCGCAGCAGCTCTGCTCCTTGCATGGCGATTTCACCGGGACAGTGCCTTTTTCTCCATCCTGGTTATAGTGGGGGCGTGGCTGGCAGTGAGTCTTGTTCCCATTCCAAATGGAGTCAGAAGCCTTCAGGGTATTCCACAATTCCTTACCGTTCTGGTGACGATAGACATCATTTTCTTCTTTCTTTTCGAAGATCGGGGATTGTTTTCCATTTATGGCCTGGTAAGACTGCTGTTCGTTGCCATTCAGGTTGTTGGCTTGACACTACTATTCAAGTCGGGCAATCCGGGATTGGCCGGAGAGTGGTTTGAACACTTGTGGCACGGCATAACCACTGCGGGGGATATGCCACTCATTCTTGTTTCAATTGGTCTGGCTATCCTTTTCATAAAATTCCTTCGCATCCGATCACCTTTGTCTGCCGGAGGATTCTGGTCATTGATCACGGCGTTTTTCATGCTTTCTGCAACCCATTCCCGATTCCTCACCGCTTTCTGGGCGCTGCTCACGGTTGGCGTTCTGGTGGTGGCTATTGTGGAACAATCATTTCAACTGGCCTATCACGACGAACTGACCGGATTGCCCGGACGCCGCGCTTTGAACGAGTTTCTCGCTGCCACATCCGGTCCCCTGACCGCTCTGATGGTGGATATTGACTATTTCAAGCGCTTCAATGACCGTTACGGTCACGATGTGGGAGATCAGGTATTGAAACTGGTAGCTTCCCGCCTGGCCGGTGTGCGTGGCGGCAAAGCCTACCGTTATGGCGGCGAGGAATTTGTCATGGTTTTCCCTGGAAAGTCCCTTGACGAGGTACAGGAGAAGGCAGAAGAAGCACGAGAGGCGGTCAAGCAGGCGGAATTTGTGCTGCGCCATCCGTGGAAGCGCAGGAAGGCAGGGCCCAAAAAACGAAATGGCGGCAGTATCTCAGGAAAAAAGCTTTCCGTTACGGTCAGTATCGGCATTGCGGAAACAAATAGAAAAAACCCTTCTCCCGATGCCGTTATCAAAGCGGCGGACAAGGCGCTCTACCGTGCGAAACGTGCCGGTCGAAACCGGGTATCCAGATAGATTAGTAGGAATAGGAGTAGGAGTAGGAGTAGGAATAGGAATAGGAATAGGAATAGGAATAGGAATAGGAGGAAAGAGAAACGCTCTCTTCCGTTTCTCTTTGTCTGTTCCAGTCACGGAGTCGCTTTGTACCGGCGCACCACTGTCACTGTTTTTTTGCTACACAGACGGCGGCCGGGCTTTTGGGCGTAAAGGTTTCTCCCTTGAAGTTGCCAAACCATTTCTGATTGGAAAAACCGGCAGTTGTCAAAGCTCTTGATAGCTGTTCCTGTGTGAAGGGGAACAGACGGCAGGACCCTGTCTGACTGGTGCCGTCGGATCTATTTTCCAGAGTTGTGATAAACCGAATGGCGGTGTTATCTTCCGTCCATTGGTAACGTCGGAGGAATCGGAAGTTTTCTCCGAAAATGTCCGGAAATTCCGGCAGATATTCCGGTGATAATCGATCAAAGTTTACCAGTTGGAAGATAAACTTCCCCCCGGGTTTCAACAATCGGACCACATTCTTAAAGAACTCGTTGATCGCTGCGATATCAGCCAGGTGGGCGAGGGTGTTTCCAAGGCAGAGCACAGTTGTAAAAGACAGAGGAGGGAATTGTTGTTCCACTTCTTCCATGCCGATCGTGTAAAAGGGGATGTCTCCATTGGACAGTAAGTTGGCCTGCGCTACCATTTCCCGGTCCGGTTCCAGGCCGATCATTTTGTGGCCCAGACCAGTCAGTGCCCGGCACAGCTCCCCGGTGGCGCATCCCACGTCCAGAACGGTCGAATTCTCATCCGGTTCGGGCAGGTGTTTCTGGACGAAATTGAGGGTTATCTGCTTCAGCGGAAAAATGTCTTCATAAACTGATGCAAGGTTTTCATACATGAGATATGTCCATGTCTTCCGGTAAGAGGATTTGTTCCCGTTCCAGCGATACACCGTGGGCATCTTTCACCCGTTCCTGAACCAGGGCAATGAGTCCGCGAATGTCCGCGGCGGTGGCGTGTCCCAGGTTTACAATGAATCCCCGGTGCTTTGTGGACACCTGTGCATCACCTACCCGCATCCCACCACAACCCGAAGCTTCGATGAGGCGCCCGGCGTAGTCGCCGGGTGGACGTTTGAACACACTTCCGCCGTTTGGAAATTCCATGGGGAATTTGCGAAGTCGTTCTTCCCTGATTCGTTCCATTTCTTTTCGAATTTCCTGTTCCGGTCTCCGGTTCGTGGTGGAGAAGGCGGCTTCCAGTACGACCATTTTTTCTTCTTTGAAGCGGCTGGAACGGTAACTGAACCGGCATTGAATTCCGCTGAGCACTACCACATGGTTTTCTGCCGTCAGTGCCCGGGTAAGGCAGGTAATGTTTTTCATTTCACCGTCGTTGTTTCCGGCGTTCATAATCAATGCACCACCCACAGAACCGGGAATGTCATAGAGAAATTCAAAACCGCTGATACAGTGCCCGGCGGCAAATACTGCAAGGTTTTCCATGGAAACACCACATTCCGCAACAATCTTACCGTTTTGAAGTTTCACCTGGTTGAGATTCTCGGTAAAAATTGTAATGCCTGGCAAACCATCATCCGACACAACAATATTGGCTCCGCCGCCAATGAGAAAGAAGGGCAGCTTCCGGGCCCGGCACCAGGCTATTATGCTACGAAGTTCTGAGGGCGAGTGGGGAAATGCTGCCAGTTCAGCGTCTCCTCCCACCTTATAAGCTGTGTGAGGCTTTACCGTGTATTTTTCATGGTACGAAATTCCTTTTTGCCTCAAGAAAGAAACTGTTTCCTTCATTCCCACTCCTTCGCTTTTCGAAAACAGTATAGCATCAGTAACTTGTGAATTGTGATTTGAGATGAGTCGGAATAAGGCAATATCGAGGGATGAGAAAGGACACTGCCCCGGATAATACCGGGGCAGTGGTGGTTTGAGTGACTTACGGACAGGTCAGGGTGCTGCCGCTCAGCAGTACCTCCATGGTGCCTTCCATCAGGAATTTGCCGTCCGGTTTGTGGAGCTGTGCGGATTCAGCAGTGACCAGTTGTTCCAGAATTGTTCCTGTCAAGCCATTTAACTTTCTTACCGAAGTGGTCCTTGTAGGGTCATCCGGCAGCTTACCCTGAGTGTGCTTCATCCGGTGCTTCCAATGTGCCATTCATAGCGCCCCGCGGGGCGCTATGAATGGAAGCGGGTTCTGATTCGGAAACAGGTTGCCTGACGGGTTTTCGTTGCATGC
>PFTO01000061.1:0-335 GCA_002789615.1 Acidobacteria bacterium CG_4_9_14_3_um_filter_49_7
CATCTCTTTTACCCAACCATTCTCGTCCGCATAATAGCGAACGGGTAAGGAGAGGAGGTGAAATTCCACTCCTTCTTCTTCGGCATGCGCAATCTCCTCAATTCTCGCTGGCATCTCTTTTTTCGACCTGCGATAAATTATCATTGAGTTTTCAGCCCCCAATCTCAACCCAGTCCTCGCTGAATCCATTGCAACATTACCACCACCTATCACGGCCACTCTTTTACCTTTTGCTATTGGTGTATCGTATTCGGGAAATAGATATGCACGCATAAGGTTTGAGCGTGTTAAATATTCATTCGCGGAGTAAATTCCATTGTAATTTTCACCGGGGA
>PFTO01000061.1:383-7325 GCA_002789615.1 Acidobacteria bacterium CG_4_9_14_3_um_filter_49_7
CAAAACCTTCCTGCTCCATCAGCTCATCCACTGTAAATAGTTTTCCGATCACGTAGGAAGTATGAATTTTCACTCCCATTTTTCGAAGGTTATTGACTTCCAGCTCCACGATTTTTTTCGGTAGACGGAATTCTGGAATTCCATATACAAGCACTCCTCCCGACTTATGAAGTGCCTCAAAAATGGTGACCTCATGACCCTTCTTGGCCAATTCACCGGCGCAGGTCAAGCCGGAAGGGCCCGCACCCACAACTGCCACCTTTTTCCCTGTCGGGGGATCGATCTGAAACACCTCTTCATGACCACTTTGAATGAACGCGTCTGCTGCAAAGCGTTCGAGACGCCCGATTGCAACCGGCTTAAACTTTTTACCCATGATGCACACCGCCTCACACTGATCTTCCTGTGGGCAGACCCGGCCGCAGACTGCTGGCAACGCATTGTCTTCTTTCAATGCCATATAGGCATCTTCAAACCGTCCTTCACCAATTGCCCGAATAAACTTCGGAATATTAATGCCAACGGGGCATCCTCCCACGCAGAGGGGATTTTGGCACTGGAGACACCGGTATGCTTCATCCACTGCCATTTCAGGCGAATACCCCAATGCCACTTCGTCAAAATTGTGGGCCCGAACTTCCGGTTCCTGTTCCGGTATGGCTGTTCTCGGTGTTTTCGGCTTTGGTATCCATTTTTTGTCATTCATGATGGCCTCCACAACAGCCGCCGGGATGTTCTTCCCTGTACTTGTCCATTGCAATACCCTCTTCGGTCCGATACATCTGCTGGCGCTTCATCAACTGGTCAAAATCCACGAGATGACCATCAAATTCCGGGCCATCCACGCAAACGAATTTTGTCTCTCCACCCACTGTTACCCGGCAGGCGCCACACATCCCTGTCCCGTCCACCATAATGGAGTTAAGACTGACCACTGTGGGCAGCTCGTATTTTCTTGTGAGATTGCATACCACCTTCATCATGATGGCCGGTCCGATTGCAATCACGAGATCTATCTTTTTCCCGCTGTCAATAATACTCTGGAGTTCATCTGTTACAAAACCGTGACGTCCCCGACTGCCATCGTCCGTCGTAAAGCGGATTTCTGTGCTGGCCGCCGTCATTTCTTCCTCCATGGTGAAAAGGTCTTTGTTGCGGGCACCCAGGATTGTAATCACTTCATTTCCGATCTTTTTCATCGCCCGGGTAATCGGATGCATCGGTGCGGTGCCGACACCGCCGCCAATACAAACCACCGTGCCCAATTTTTCAATATGCGTCGGTTTTCCCAGGGGGCCGACAACGTCAAACAATTCCTCACCCGCCTTCCGGCAGGCCATTTCCGTCGTAGACTTCCCCACTTCCTGAAAGATGACGACAATCTGTCCCTTATCCGGGTCCTTGTCCGCAACAGTCAGTGGAATTCGCTCACCTTGCTCGGTATTGATGATGATTACGAATTGACCCGGCCTGTGCTTCTTCGCGATCAATGGTGCATCAATCACCATTCGCTGAACCTTCGGTGAAATTTCCCGAACTTCTAGAATCCTGTACACCATTCACTCCTTCTTGCAGTTGCTCGCAACAATACTAGCAAAAAATGGGACTTCTCCAAATATTTTCTGGTTGATTGAATCCTGACATTGAGAAAGCTTCAAAAGTTGTTTCTCTACCGCCTGCGCTGGCGGGCAAACTTGGGTGCGTTCTGCCTCACGACGGGCAATTTATCCAGCATGAATTGGTACCACATCTCCCCATACTGCTTCATCTTCATTGGCTTCTTATTCTGCAATGCCTTCAGGTTTGAGGCAAGGCGCTCATCTCCGGGCAACTTTTTCAAACCCCTGTTCAGAATGGAAATCGCCTCGTCACGATCTCCCGTCCGGTTGATGCAGTATGCGTAAAGACCCCAGATCAGGCTTTCCTTTGACGCGGACTTGACCGCCATTTCAAAGCTCTGTTTCATCTTATCGTTCTGTTTCTTTTTCATATAGATAATAGCGAGCATCCCCTTGGCGATGTAGTGAGTGGACAATCCTTTCTTCAAGTAGTCAAACGCTGTGCCATAATCCTTTTTGTAGTAATACATTGTGCCGATCTGAGCGTCAATCTGAGACTTGACAAAAGGATGAAGCCACCGGTATCTGTATCCACTCTTCAACACCTCAATGGAACCATCAATGTTGCGTTTCTGGGCGAGTTTATTCACCTGTTCCATCAGTTTGGTCAGTTTGTTTGCCATTTTTTTCGAAAGATAATAGAAAACCCCTATTCCCGCTGCCAATCCTACCGGAATATCAATTGCGGGATGAACTTCCAGCATAAACAGCAAAAAACCCATATCCAATGCAATAAAAACCGACATCATTATGTTGATCATTCACTCACCTCTCCAATACTCGTTCACAATGCCCGATTATACACAATTGTGTCGGGTAGTGCGAGTGAGAAAAGACTTGCACACCGCGACACTCCATGTCCTTTTTGTGTAAAACAGCACTGCAGTCATTTATAATGTGCAATTGGCAAAAAAGAACCCGGATTGAGTCCGGGTCCTTTGTTATGATGAAATAAGCTTATTTTTCAGTCCTTTGCGATCAGGCCCAGAATGGCCCCCGCAACCGTCATCTCCACAACGGAACTCAGAAACCAGCTGAGGGCAATGTAATAGGGAAGCGGCATAGCTGCATAAGTTCCATAACCCATGGACACTCCCGTTCCGATTCCGAAAATCAGCCCGTACAAGGTGCCGGTCTTGACATTCTTCTCTTTGAAAAACCGGGTAAATACCATGACGAAACACACCACGAAGATAAAGGTTACAAGGAACATAAGCCCCATCTTCATCTCCGCCTGCGGCCGCCAGAGCTGTGCGGAAGCCGCATAGGCCTTGCTCAGCAATACATTATGAATGAGAAAATCCATCGCCTCGAGTACCACGTAAACGGAGACAATCGCTGCTGCAACCCGTTTCATAAAAATCCCCTCCCTATGATATTTCGCCACTAAATGACGGATGAAGCCGAACATCTGAACCTTCCGGTTCCGCTTTCTTTGATTCAATTAAAATTCTATGAATACTCTATCCAAAACGGCTGCATGTGTCAAGATGACAACACCAAACATTCTTGCTGTAACGCTTCACCTTTCAGCTGAATCGCAAACCCATCAAATTCGGATTCCTGTCAACCGTTCGTAAGCTTCCATGTATTTTTCTCGGGTACGGGAAATAACTTCATCCGGCAGGGCCGGTGCGGGTGGCTGTTTATCCCAGCCGGATACTTCCAGCCAGTCCCGGACATACTGTTTATCGAAGCTGGGGGGATTTTCCCCTTCCCGATACTGGTCTGCGGGCCAGAAACGGGAGGAATCGGGTGTAAGCATTTCATCAACCACACAAATTTGTCCGTCAATGACGCCGAATTCAAATTTGGTATCGGCAATGATAATTCCCCGTTCCAGAGCGTAATCCGCCGCATGGGCATATAATTCAAGCGATGCATCCCGGAGTTTGGTCGCAACATCCTTCCCCACAATTTCAACCATTTTGTTGAAGCTGATGTTTTCATCGTGCCCGGACTCCGCTTTAGTGGACGGGGTGAAGATGGGTAATTCAAGTTTAGACGCTATGTTCAGTCCCCTCGGAAGGGCATAGCCACACACCCGGCCGGTTTTTTCATACTCTTTATAACCGGAACCCACCAGATAACCTCTCACTATACACTCGACCGGAAAAATCTCGGCCTTCTTAACGATCATCGCGCGATCTTTCAAAAATTCAACTTTCTTCAGTTCATCCGGAAAGCGGCTGAAATCGGTTTCAACCACGTGGTTCTGCACAATTTCTCCTGTTTCTTTAAACCAGAAGGCTGAAATTCTGTTCAGCACCTTGCCCTTGTCCGGGATTTCACTTCCCAGTACCGAGTCAAACGCTGATATTCTGTCGGAAACGACGAAAAGGAAGTGCTCGCCAAGATCATAAATATCCCTTACTTTCCCTCTTTTTACCGGATCCATGAAATGTTGCGGCATCTCAATTTCTCCTCACACTTGATAAAGTGCTTTATACCACATATCATGGATGGAAACAGCAGGTTTGGGAGGAAAACCATGAAATTGATTGAAAAAATCCGATATCAGGTGAGTATCCGGGCTCTTTTTGATGCACTTGAAATAAAAGAAGGCGTCCTTGGTTTTCACTGCCCTTTCCACGATGATGCTAACGGAACAATCCTGCTGAAGGAAACGGAAAACCGCTTTAAATGCAGTGTATGCGGCACAAGCGGTTCTTCCGTGGATGTAGTGAAGAAGGTAAAGAATCTGGATACGGACAGCGCGGTGAAGTGGATTGCTGAACGATTCAATATTGAAGCAGACAGTGGCACACACGCAGACCTCCTTTCTTCATGGAAAAGTGACCACGAAACCACAAAACCCACATTGGACCAGATGATGGGCAAATCTCAGGACCGGGAAGTATCAGAGAAAGATCTGAAACTTTTCAACGCTATTTATGAGCACGCTGAACCGGATCAAACCGCTGCCATGTTCCTGGAGCATCGGGGCTTCACACCGAAACAGATTACATCTGTGGGATTTCGTCTTTTGGAAAAACCGAGAATTCTCCTGGTTGAGCTGATGGAAGAATACAGCAAGGATGATCTGGATGCTGCAGGCTTGCTGGATCGAAATCGAGAATTCATATTTCAAAAGCACAACCTGCTGATCCCCTTTCAAGGTAAAGCCGGGCTCCATTTTCTGGCTGGATGGGACATGGGTGCAACCCGCCATCCCCTGATGTTCCCACGGGGAAAAAACTGTCCCCCATGGCTCTCTCCTGAAACCGAAAACCGCGAACCTCTTTTTATTGTGGAGGATCTCACTGGTGCGTTGACATTTTATCGTGCCGGTTACCCCGCACTGGCGGCACCGGGTAGGATTACACCGGAACTTCTTTCCATGCTTTCCGGTGGAACCGTTTCGATTTGTGGAGAAAAGACGGACCGGGGCAATCGTTTTAACCGGGAAATAATTAAGCTATTCACGGAACACAATATCGATTTTCTCATTCGGGAAACAGAACCCTGTTTTGACAGCTTTCTTGAATACATCGCGGCGATGCGCAAATGACCCGGACTGAAGGACCATGGGCAGCAAAAAGGAATTAGTCGGAGCATCTCTCGTCGTGACCCTGTGGTCAGCCGCGAGCAAAATCTCCGGATTGGTCCGGGACGCGCTGGTAGCCTTTTTTCTCGGCACTTCCGGGGCCGCCGATGCGCTGTACCTGGCGTTTCAATTACCCAATCTCTTCCGCCGGTTTTACGGCGACGGGGCATTCAGTTCCGTGCTGGTTCCCCAACTTTCCCTGTTGTCCGATCAAGATGACAGAAATGCTTTCCTGTCCAGAACCTTTCTCGTCATGGGTTCCGTGGGGGTCCTGCTGACCTTTCTCACGGTCTGTTTTGCAAACCCACTGGTTACCGCTCTTTTCCCAGGCACCGTCCGGGAGGCCGCAACGCTTGCAAAGGTGGCCACTCTTCTGCGTTTCATGTCTGCCTACCTGTTTTTTGTATCCCTTGCAATGGTATGCAAAGGCATGTTCGAGTCAGCGAAAATATTCAGCGTCTCTGCAGCAACTTCCCTACTGTTTAACCTCACTGTCATCATTTTTCTTCTCTTCTTTCGCGGGTTCGTTGCCGACCCGTCCCGCGCCTTTGCCATTGGGGTAGCTGTTGGCGGAGCAATTCAATTTTTCACTCACTTATTTTTTCTCCACCGCCTGTCTTTCCGCTTCACTTTGAAAAGCAAACCACCACGTTCGACAGGTTATTTCTTTCAAAAAGCCATGCCGGTGATGCTAACCATGGGCGTGTTTCAGCTCAATATGCTGGTGGGCCGGGGCGCAGCCTCTTTTCTCCCCACCGGGCAGGTTTCCTCGCTGGATTACGCTTCCCGTATCATTGAGATTGTATTGGGACTGGCAATTCTCCCCCTGGTTGCCACCATTCTCCCCCACGTTTCCCAGATGGTTGTTTCCACAGATTTGAAAGCCGCCGAAGCACTCACCCGCTTCTCACTGAAACTGATTACCATCGTTACGATCCCGGCAACTGTTGGACTTTGTCTACTGTCTCAACCGATTGCCGCCCTGCTTTTCCAGCGGGGACAGTTTGGAGTAAACAGCACCATACTGACATCAGACGCATTGTTCTATTTCGCTATTGGCCTCTTGTTCCTTGGCGTATTCAAGGTACTGGCCCAGGTTTCCTTTTCCTTCCATGACACTGACCTGCCCTTTCGCGCCGCGGGTTTCGCCTTCATGGTCAACCTTGGCTGCTGCATCCTTCTGTCCGGACCCATGGCAAATGAAGGAATCGCTTTGTCCGCCACACTGGGCGCACTGGTTGGAACGGGTGTTCTTATCGCCGGAATCGACCGGCACCTGAAAATACTCTGGGGGCATATCGCCGGAACTTTTTTGCGGTCGACGATAGCAGCCGCGGTGATGGCAGGGGGGATTGTCCTTCTCCAGGACCACGTTACCGATAAATTCAGCTTTCTTTTGCTGATTGTCGCGGGAATCATCCTGTACGCCCTTGCATTGTCTGTACTGATGATGGGAGAATGGAAGGAAATCATTGCAGTTGTCACTGGGAGACGAAAACCATGAAGGGTGTGATTCAACGGGTTACGGAAGCAACAGTCATCGTAAAGGGAGAACCGGTTGCGGCCATTCAAACCGGATTGCTGGTTTTTCTGGGTGTTGAAAAAACCGATGGTGAAGAATCCTGCAGAAAGGCCGCTCGTAAAATCGCCGGGCTTCGGGTTTTCGAAGATGATCATGGAAAAATGAATCGTTCGATCAAAGACATCGGCGGAGAAATCCTGATTGTCTCTCAGTTCACGCTGGCCGGATCCATCGAAAAGGGACGACGCCCTTCT
>PFTO01000043.1:0-2818 GCA_002789615.1 Acidobacteria bacterium CG_4_9_14_3_um_filter_49_7
AGAGTTTGATCACATGAAGCTGCACCCCGGAATTGGGTACAAAATCCTGGAGCCGATTAAAGAACTGAAAGAAGTCGTGAATGGCGTTAAATATCACCATGAGAAATGGGATGGCTCCGGTTATCCTGAGGGTCTGAAAGGGGAAGAAATTCCAATGATTGCCCGTATTATCTCGGTGGCGGACACCTACGATGCAATGACGACGAATCGTCCCTATCAGAATGCAATGAAACCGGATTATGTGAAAGAAAAAATTCGCGGATTCGCCGGAATCAGATACGATCGCAAGATCGTGAATGCCTTCCTGAAGGCGTATGAGGCCGGTCGGATGGATCCCCGGGCGCAGTAATACATTGAACAAATATGGAGGATTAAATGAATAGTAAAATACTTGTGTGTGCGTTTTCGGGGATCCTGATGCTGGCTGGTCTGGCATGCGCCCCTGCGCCATCTTCCGCCAAAATCAAGTCAACCGTACAGGCTGAACAGGATGATCCATTTGTTAATCACAGCAAAGGCGTAATGCTCCTGCACCAGAAGGAATACAGCAGCGCGGCAGGTTATCTCAAGCGTGCAGCAGATGGAGAACCGGACAATGCCGCTTACTGGAACGACTTTGGGCTGGCAATGAGTTTTATGGGCGAATTCAAAGTAGCCGAGTCGTCCTTTGAAAAGGCGTTGAAATTACATCCGGACCTGACAGATGCCCACAATAATCTGGGCATGATTTATACGGAGCAGAACAAATTGGACAAAGCGCTGGAAGAATATGGGAAAGTGATTCAGGATAAGACGTACCCAACGCCCTACTTTCCGTATTTCAATATTGGTTTGTTGAAATTAAAGCAAGGCCAGAAAGAAGCCGCCCAGATGGCATTTGAACAGGCGATCCGGTTGAAGCCGGATTTTTACAGGGCTTACGCAGAAGTGGCCTCGCTTTACGCGGACAGTGGTCATTATGGCGATGCATACAATGCAGTGAAAAAGGCTCAGAAGCAATACCCCGACCAACCTGATTTGTTGTTGCTGGAAGCCAGGTGTCAATATGAGTTAAAGCACTACGGTGAAGCACGGCGTATTCTCACGAAACTTTCACTGCTTTATCCCAATCAGAAGATACGGGAGGGTATGGATAAACTGAAGAAAGAATTGACAAAAAAGATGTTTCTGGGAGATTGACATGAAGATTGAGGAACGCTTTCAAGATATTCTGGACAAGGTGAGGGATCTCGGGGCGATCATGTTGCTGGATAAAGAAGGGGAAATGATTTTGATGGCCAAGAAAGCTGAGCTGGACGATTATGACGTGGAGCTCTTCGGTGCTCAGATGGCTGTATTGCTTGCAAAAGAGATTGAAGAGAAGAACATGAATTTCCTGTTTCTGAAAGGGGAGGGAGGTTCTTCTGCCACGCTGCTCCTGGAGCATCATTATTTTCTTTCCATGTATTTCACCGGCCGTTCTTTTGCCGGCTACGCGGAAAAATGGATGGAAGAATTGGCGACTCACGTGAATGAGGAGTTCTTTTGATGGGTTTTGTCGGCAAACTGAAAAAGGGCCTGTCCAAGACCAGTGGCCGTCTTTCTGAGGGACTGGAAAGGGTCTTCCTTGGCCGAAAAGAAATAGATGAAGGGGTGGCTGAGGAACTTGAGGAAGTGCTGATAGAAGCGGACCTTGGAGTCCGCGCAACAGATGAAATTCTTGAAATGATTGCAGATAAAACGTCCAGAGAAGAACTGAAGGACAGAAACTCTCTGATCAGTGCTTTGAAGGAAAAAGTCAGAGAAATGGTGATGATTCCAGACATCACTCCGTTAATGGAGTGCCGGGAAAAGCCACTGATCGTTTTGATTGTCGGCGTAAACGGCGTGGGCAAGACGACGACCATTGGAAAACTTGGCAGTTTGTTCAGGGCCCGCGGAAAAAAGGTCCTGTTCTGTGCAGCTGATACCTTTCGGGCAGCTGCCATTGAGCAGCTTGCCATCTGGGCGGACCGAATCGGGGCTGAACTGATTCGGCATAAGCCGGGAGCAGACCCTTCTGCTGTGGCATTCGACAGCGTTCAGGCGGCATTGAACCGGCACGCCGATGTGGTATTGATTGATACAGCGGGGCGCCTACATACAAAGGATAATCTCATGGCCCAACTCGAAAAAATGAAACGGGTGATTGCAAAGGTTATTCCGGATGCACCTCACCGGACACTGTTGATTCTGGATGGAACAAATGGCCAGAATGCCCTGAGTCAGGCGAGAGAATTTATGAAGAGCCCGGGATTTACCGATCTCATTGTCACAAAACTGGATGGAACTGCAAGGGGGGGGGTGATTGTCCCCATTATTCAGGAATTTCACGTTCCCATCGGATTTGTCGGGGTGGGGGAGCAGGAAGATGATCTGATCCCCTTCAATGCTGCAGAATTCGCGGAACTTTTATTCGCGGATTAGACAGGCAGTCAGAGAGAATCACTGCCTTTTCAGGGAGGCTGAAATGAGACAGGCTGTTTTTGCCGGTAGTTTTTATCCGGCGGATGGAGCGGCCATTGTTGAGTTCTTCAGGAGTGTGACACCGCCCATCGTACCGGTACAGGCCTATGGTGTTATCTGTCCCCATGCCGGGCACATCTATTCCGGAAAAACTGCGTTCAAGACTCTTTCCTCAGTGAAGATACCGGATCGGATAGTGCTGCTCTGTCCCAATCACAGGGGACTGGGACAGCCGCTGGCAGTGAGCCCTGCAGATGAGTGGGATACGCCGTTGGGGCCGGTTTCGGTTGACATGGAGCTATCAGAAAAGGTCGCTTCATTTGCTGGTGCTGCT
>PFTO01000043.1:2862-7294 GCA_002789615.1 Acidobacteria bacterium CG_4_9_14_3_um_filter_49_7
GCTCCCTCTCTTGAAAATTCTGAATCCTGACGTCAAAATTGTGGCGGTATCCGTGGGAACCGGACAGCGGGATATATTGCAGGATTTTGCCGTCCACATCGCAAAACTGGTTATTGGAACAGATACCCTGGTTTTCGCCAGTTCGGACATGAGCCATTTTGTCCCGGCCGAAGTGGCAAAAGAAGCGGATGGCATGGTGATGGACCGGATCAGAGAGATGGACGCGGACGGTATGATGGATGTTGTTTTTGAGAAACAAATATCCATGTGCGGAATTTATCCTGCCTATGTGATGATGAATTCTTGTATGGAAAACGGGGCCTCAAAAAGTGATATAATTGAATATACACATTCCGGGAAAGTGACCGGAGATGACGGCGACGTTGTAGCCTATCTGGGGGTGCGAGTATGGTAGAAGACTTTAACGATGAAATGAACAAAGAAACATTAGATGCTCCCTATATCGAAAAAGAACTTGAGGCGTATGAAGAGACACAAAAACGGAACTGGATTCCGATATGGATTTTTATCGGAGTGATTGTAATTGGAGGGATTTTTATCTGGTACCGGTATTTCTGGGAGAAGGCCCCTGTTGCTCCGGTTGAGAAAAAGGTGGAAGTCGTAACTCCTGAACCGGTTCCCGAACCGAAACCTGAAGAATCTGTGACATTTACTGAGGGCCAGCAGAAATTCAATGAAATGTTCACTGAAGCCTTGCTGAAGGACGCCTTGGCAAACGCAGGTAAGGAATTTGATCTAACCATGTTTCGAAACATGGTTCGGATTGCAATGAATGCTGAGTTCATCGGTAATCGTCCGGGGATCACCTGGGAAAAATGGCAGAAGGAAAAAACAAAAGTTCAGGAGATGGCAAGAAAGGAACTCGCCGATCCGGAGTTTTTGAGTTTGCTCTGGAAACAGTACGGGGGGGTCGTTGTGACGGCTGTGAAGGCCTCCGGAAAGTCTGAAACGGTGAAAAAACTCTGTTCTGAAGCTATTCCATATTTTTCTGGTGAACTTCCACATAGCGAGTACGTTCAATTGGATAGCTACTATAAAACGGATGCAAAACTGGAACGTGAGATTCAAAAGCGAAAATATTCAAAGGATGCCATCCACGTGCTCACGGAGAAACTGGATAAGAAATATCGTGACCTGCAAGGGGCTGGACTGAATGATACAGATGTCTATTTCTTTGAGTTTTCTATGCGGCGAATTAAGGAAGGGGGCAGGGAGCTGGCGAAGGCCTATGCCGACATTCTTCTCGACTTGAAAGAGTCTCTTTAACTTTAATAAAATAAAATCATTTATCGATATGAACTAACTTCCCAAGTACCACTTCTCTCAGTGCTTCCCATTCTGCGTTTTCGCGGGTGCATCGGCCTTCAAACTGGTGGATGGCAGCCCTTTCCTGAAAAAACTCCCGGTTTTCGCTGGTAAGGCGTTGATAGAGGATTTGTTTGGTAAAGCTATTTCTCAGGGAAAGGAGCTCCATCGTGTCATCCATGATGGCATTTTCGTGGCCCACAGCACCCATGATGCCGGGTTTGGCATTTCCCTCCAGTTCTTTCCAGCTTTTCACCATATTGTATTGTGACTCCTTTCGGGGGACTATTTGGGGAGGTTTTAGCTTTTTCAGTATATAATGCAAAAGGAAATAATTAAAGAGTGCGGGAGAAAATATGACGGGAACTCTGGTAAACGCACTGGCAGTTGTAGTGGGGAGCATTGTGGGACTCTTGATCCATTCACGTTTTCCCCCCAGAATTACACGTATCGCTTTCCAGGGAATCGGGTTGTTCACTCTGTTCATCGGCATGCAGATGGCGCTGAAAACCCAGGACCTCCTCATTATGATTTTCTCGATTTTGATTGGTGCCGTTGCCGGTGAACTGCTGGGACTGGAAAAGGGAATTGTGCGGATGAGTGACTGGTTGAAGACAAAAGTCCATTCCAGAAATGAGAAGTTTACAGAGGGACTGGTCACCGCCTTTCTTCTCTTTTGCATGGGGTCCATGACCATTCTGGGAGCAATAGAGGAGGGAATGAGCGGCAAGCCGGATCTGTTGCTGGCGAAATCCGTTCTGGATGGATTTTCATCCATTGCACTTTCCGCTTCTCTGGGAGCCGGGGTGTTGTTCGCAGTAGTCCCACTTCTTATTTATCAGGGCGGATTGACGCTATTGGCCGGGCAGCTGGGCACTGTGCTGTCCCCCCCTGTCGTGAACGAAATCACGGCAACCGGGGGACTGCTTCTCATCGGGTTGGGGATCAATATTCTTGAAATTCGTAAGATTCAGGTACTCAACATGATTCCGGCATTGTTGGTAGCGGGGGTGCTGGCATGGCTGCTCCATTGAGACTGTCCGGGAGAAATAAGCTCAGAAATCAGCGATTTTTTCAAAATTTCAATTGATGTTCGACAACCCGCCAATCTAAGAGATGTGACAAACTCGCTGTGGGAGCGCCCTTTTCGGTATTCCGGTTCCCGTGGAGGGTGTTTCAGGAGAATATCGATGTTTTCCAATGGTTCTCCCACATTCAAAACGGCGTGGTACAACAACCTGTTTCGATGCCAGTAGATGGATGACCCCAGTATTTTCTTTCTGCCAATGCAGATGTCTGATGTGCCTTTTTGATTCAAATCTTCTACACCACAGGATTGAAGTGCGGAAATGACCCGCTGGTTGAATTCGGTGAAAAAGCGATGGGGAGACTGGAGTTTTACACCGGTACGTACTGCGGCAATGAGTATGGTGTGAGGGGACAAAAGGACGGTTTCACCACCGGAGGGACGGCGCATGACCGGGATGTTTCGTCTCGCGGCTTGTTCAGGGAAAAAGGCCTGTTCCGGCTGACTTCCGCGTCCCAGCACAATGATTCTTCTGTCTGGAATCCAGCACATGGTGTCGAGTTCAATTTTCCGGGAATGAAAGAATGTCAGATCCGGTAGAGAATAGGGCAGAACCGGGCAATTCAGGACGGATTTTCCCGGAGTCGGAGTCAAAACAGCCGGACTCATTTGTGAATTGCCTTGTCCACTGCCTCAAAACCGGCTTCCATAAAGATTTCAGACACAGTGGGATGAGCATGAACCACCCGGGCAAGATCATAAATTGTACCTTCGATTTCCATGAGAGCGCCGGCTTCAGCAATCATGTCCGTGGCATGATCTGCTACCATCTGCACGCTCATCACTTCTCCATATCGGGTTTCAGACAGAATCCGGACAAAACCTTCGGATTGTCCTTCTGTCATGGCTTTGCCGTTGGCGGAAAGTGGAAACTCGCTGACCTTGATATCCAGCCCCCGAGCCTGAAGTTCAGGAAGGCTGGGGCCGATCTGGGCAATCTCGGGGGTCGTGTACATATTGATTGGAATTTTGTCAAAATCCAGTTTGTCCTTGATTCCGTGGATGTGATTGATTACATGGATTCCTTCCGCGGACGCGGCATGGGCAAAGCTGCTCTTCCCGTTGACGTCGCCGATGGCATAAATGCCTGGAACAGCGGTTTCAAGGTCCTGGTTCACAGGGAGAAACCCCTTTTCAGCGATCAGCCCCAATGGATTTTCTGGAATGAGGGCCTTTCGCTGATAGCTGTTGATGAGCAGACCACAGGGAATGGACTTCCCGTTTATGGTAATGGAATTGTCCACCAGATTCGACACGGTCCCGGTGAGGACCTTAATTTTCATCTTTTTCAGTTTTCGAACAACGAAGTCCTGAAGATAGGGATCCAGGATGTCCAACACAGATTCTTCCGGTGATATGATGGCAACGGTTTTGTCAATTAAGCGGAAAAACTGGGCCAGTTCAACCGTGCGCGGCCCACTGCCCGCCAGAACCACAGAATCCGGGATGTCCGTAAGTGGAAGAAGATCCTGGATATGAGTCCAACCGGATGGTGAACTTCCCGCAGGGATTTCCGGTTTCGAGCCGGTAGCAATAATGATATACCGGGTTTCCAGCAGACGGTTATTCACCGTCACCTGATCCGGACTGAGGATTTCCGCTTCTCCCTCAATTCGGTCCACTCCGTTCTTTTCAAGGAGGAATCCGACGCCACGGGTCAGTTTGTTTACAATTCGACTTGCCCGGGCGGCTGCCTTGGCAAAATCAAATGACAGCGCGTTCTTGTCTACGCCAGCCACGCCAAAGGTAGCGGCTGTTTTGACTTTTTGATAAACTCGCGCACTTTCAATCAGTGCTTTCGTGGGAATACAGCCCCAATTGAGGCACATGCCACCTACGCCCGCCTTGTCTACAACAGCAGTCTTCAGCCCGGTCTGGCCAGCCCTTATGGCGGCCACATAGCCGGCCGGTCCTGCTCCGATTATAACGACATCATATTTCATTGTATTTTCTCACTTACATCAGCATTGCTGAGGGATCCCGGAGATATTCCATTATCTGGTTGAGGAAGCGTGTGGT
>PFTO01000157.1:0-7210 GCA_002789615.1 Acidobacteria bacterium CG_4_9_14_3_um_filter_49_7
TCAGTAAGAAAGTTAAATGGCTTGACGGTATCGTCCGGGAGTACTTGTGTCTCATAAATCACTTCTCCTTGTTCCCTTAAGTAGCTTCGCAGCCTGCCGATGAGCTTACGCAAAGTGTCCCATCATCTCATCATTCCGCACATAGAACCCTTATAGGTTAATCGCCCTCAATTGTACATATAATTTGGTTTCCCCAATCATTGTTGTCAAGGGGCATGCGGGGAGACCACTTATGGCAATTTCAACCCGGCCATCCGATCCGCCTTCCCTGCCTCACCCCTTGAGAATATTTCATATTTCTTTCTCCTTTTCCTCTTTACTTTTTAGTAATGTTTGCTATATTGTTAACAGGAGGTTTGAATATGAATTTTACAGCATTACAGAAAAATGGGCTGAAGCTGATGTTATCCATTGCGCAGAAGAGCAACGGGCAACCGGTACAGGCTCCGGTACTCGCC
This sequence comes from Acidobacteria bacterium CG_4_9_14_3_um_filter_49_7, assembly GCA_002789615.1. Classification (GTDB taxonomy): domain Bacteria; phylum Acidobacteriota; class Holophagae; order Thermotomaculales; family Thermotomaculaceae; genus UM-FILTER-49-7. The sequence goes on from PFTO01000157.1 coordinate 459, forward strand.
GAATTTGAAGACCTGAAGGTCGGTTATGTGGGAAAAATTCTTTTCAAACTTCGTAAAGGCGGCCTCATTCAGGCAGCGAGGGGCAAGAATGGCGGGTATTCATTGTCAAGGGATAGTGAAGAAATCTCCGTCTTTGATGTTCTTAAGGTCTTGGAAGTCAAGGAATACGATAGTCGGATCTGCCCAAACCTCCGGAAAAACAATTCTTGTGCCCACTCACTGGATTGCGGATTGCGGCCCGTGATGCAATCCATTGATACCTATATTGAAAAACTCACCTCCTCTATTTCCCTGGCGGCTCTGATTGAGGACGAGAAAGAGATGGTAAACCGGCTTCGCCAAATGGAGATGTAAGGCCGGAATATTAAAAGTTTATGCTCAATAAAGGAGAATCATAATGTCACTTTTATCTATAAAGAACTTTTCTGTCCATATTGATGACAAGGAGATTCTTCATGATCTCAACATTGATGTGCAACCAGATACGCTTACCGTCTTAATGGGCAAAAATGGAACGGGGAAGTCTACCCTTGCCTATGCACTGATGGGACACCCGAGCTATCAGGTTCGTGAAGGTGAGGCGATTTTTGAGGGCGCTTCGATTGCGGGGGTTTCTCCTGACAAAATCGCTAAGATGGGTATGTTCCTTGGATTTCAGCATCCCATTGAGGTCCCGGGAGTTACTGTTATAAAATTCCTGCAGACCGCAACCCGCGCCTTGAGCGGCGGAGAACTGGACTACGACGCCTTCCAGGAAGAACTGCTGAGCATACTGGAAAAACTGGGCATTGACCAGAGTTTCCTGTATCGATATCTCAATGACGGGTTTTCCGGTGGCGAAAAGAAACGATTGGAAATCCTTCAGCTCCTCATGCTGAAACCGAAACTGGCTATTCTGGACGAACCGGATTCCGGTCTGGATGTGGATGCCATGAAGGTAGTGGCGGAAGGCATCAACATGGCCAGAAAAAAAGGCACAACGATACTGCTTATTACCCACTACAAACGCCTCCTGAACTATCTCAACCCGGATCGGGTTGTTGTTCTTGCCAATGGGACCCTTGCAAGAGACGGCGGAATGGAACTGGCTGACAAGATTGAATCAGAGGGATATGACTTTCTTGCAAGCCGGATCTCCTGAACCGGGAGGTTGACATTATGAAAGAAGACTTTACAACCATCAACGAAGAATACAAATATGGTTTTTCCAACCCCGAAGATTACCTGTACAAGGCACCGGCTGGATTGAATGAAGACATTGTGCGGGCTATTTCCGCCATGAAAAAGGAACCGCAATGGATGCTGGATTTTCGCCTAAAGAGCTACAAAAAGTTCATGGAAATGCCCATGCCCTGGTGGGGAAACCAGGAAATTTTAACAACCATTGATTTTTCGAAAATTCACTATTTTGTAAAGGCAAAAGGTGGTACCACCTGGGACGATGTTCCCACTGACATCAAGGACACATTCGAAAAATTGGGAATCCCCGAAGCGGAACGCAGGTTTCTTGGCGGAGTGACGGCACAGTATGAGTCCGAAATGGTGTACCATTCATTGAAGGAAGAGTTCACCAGGCAAGGGATTGTCTTCCTTGATATGGACTCCGCGCTGCGGGAATATCCGGAAATGGTAAAGAAATATTTTGGTACTGTTATTCCCTACACCGACAACAAGTTTGCGGCACTCAACTCTGCTGTATGGTCTGGTGGAAGTTTCATTTACGTTCCAAAGGGAGTAAAGGTGGACACCCCGCTGCAGGCCTACTTCAGAATTAACGCTAAAAACATGGGTCAGTTTGAGCGCACACTCATCATTGCGGATGAAGCATCTGATGTTCAGTACATCGAGGGATGCACTGCTCCTTCGTACTCGACAGATTCCCTCCACGGCGCAGTGGTAGAATTGATTGCGCTGGATGGTGCTAGAATTCGGTATTCCACGATTCAGAACTGGTCCAACAACGTCCTGAATCTCGTTACCAAACGGGCAGCGGCCTACAAAAATGCCGTTGTGGAATGGGTGGACGGCAATATAGGCTCCAAACTCACCATGAAGTTTCCAGCCGTCCTGCTCAAGGGAGAAGGTGCCCACGGAGAAATCCTCACAGTTGCAATGGCCGGAAACGGGCAGCACCAGGACAGCGGTGCCAAGGTTTTTCACCTGGCTCCCAACACCACTTCCCGAATCGTATCCAAATCGATTTCCAAAGGGACCGGACGGGCGTCCTATCGGGGCTGGGTCAAGACTGTCCCCGGCGCAAAAAACTGCGTGTCTGACGTCCGCTGTGATGCCCTGCTGTTCGGAGACAAGTCCAGAAGCGACACCTATCCACGAATGGAAATATTTGAACCGTCCACAAAATTGACCCACGAAGCGACGGTTTCCCGGGTACAGGATGACCAGCTATTTTATCTGATGAACCGGGGTCTCTCAGAAACTGAGGCATCCTCATTGATTGTAAACGGGTTTCTTGAGCCCTTCACCAGGGAACTTCCCATGGAATACGCGGTGGAATTGAACCGTATGGTTGCCCTGGAAATGGATGGCTCCATTGGTTGAGCCGTTAGGAAATTATATGAATATTAAAGCAGATTTAGACCAATTTCCCACCCGCCTCCACGAAGACTGGCGGTATTTCCGAATGAAAAAGGAAGATTTGAAGAACTATCTGGAACAAGGGCATCTGGCACTGTCCAGTTCCCTTGAAACCCTGACTGGCTCTGCGTATAGACAACTTTACAGCGCTTCAATGAAAGAAGTGGAAGCACTTTTCCGTCACGCTGCCTTTCAGTTTCAGGATGATACCTTTTCTCTACTCGTGAAGGCACATGCCACTCCCGGCATCATGGTTCTGCAGGGAACGCCGGAGGTTCCCGAAATCGTACTCGCCACTGAAAAAAAAAGAGAAGTTCACCCGGCCGATATTCGCATCCTGCTGAACCCCGGTATTAACGCGGAGTTGACGCTCAAGATAGAAGCTTCGGCAGCCAATAGTCTTATCAGCTCTGAGATACGGGTTTATCTGTCGGAAAATTCGTCTTTGAAACTGAACCTGGCATCCTCTGCATCTGAAGGCTCCTTCGCAATAATCCGAACCCGCGCACAGTTGGCAGAAAACGCAAAACTGCTGTTTTCCAATCTTCAGACACCGGACGGAAGTGTCCGAAGTGAGTCCCATTTTAACCTGACAGGCCCAGGCGCGGATTTAAAACTTTATCAGGCAGTGATCGCGGACGGTTCCGCCATCAACGACACCGTGCTGAAAGCCATCCACTCTGCCCCTGAAACGACATCCGATATGCATACGATCACATACGCAGGTGGGAAAAGCCGCTCTGCTCTCAATGGCCTGATTCACGTGAAGCCCGGCAGCGAAAACGTTGGTGCTTACCAGCAGGCGAGAAATTACATTCTTTCACCAAAGGCGTTTTCAGTCGGATATCCCCAATTGGAAATCGAAAACCAGAATGTGTCCTGCTCCCACGGCACGACCATGCACTCATTTGACGAAAATCAGCTTTTTTACCTGAATTCCCGAGGGATCTCCCCGAAAGAGGCGAAACAGATGATTCTTAGAGGCAATCTGGATTATTTCTTCCGCAGAATGAACGAGCCTCAGAAAAAACAATTTCTAAAAATGGCGTATACTATTATAGGTAAGTTATCGATTTGAACACAAAAGGGGTAATTGATATGCTTGAGGGTGTTCAGAATGATTTCCCGGTCCTGAAGAACCATCCGGGTCTGGCGTACCTGGACTCGGCCGCTTCCACTCAGAAACCATCCGTTGTACTGGACGCCATGGATCACTTCTACCGTTTCAATTATGCCAACATTCACCGGGGTGTTTACAGCCTCAGTGAGCAAGCGACCGCATCTTATGAAGCGGCCCGGATGCGTATCGCCCGGTTCATTCACGCCAAATCACCCGAAAACCTGGTCTTCACCCGAAACACTACCGAATCCATCAATCTCGTAGCCGCCACTATTGGTGAAAGTATGGTCAGGGAGGGAGATGAAATCGTCGTTACCATCATGGAACATCACGCCAATTTTGTCCCCTGGCAGCAACTGGCATTGAAAAAAGGTGCCACACTTAAAGTTGTGGGAATCGACCGCGAGACCCTTGAACTGGACATGGCCGAACTGGCCTCCGCGATTACGGACAAAACCCGTTTTGTCTGCTGCACCATGGCCTCAAATGTACTTGGTGCCACCCCGAATGTTGCAGAAGTTACAAGACTGGCACGAAAATTCGGAGCATTGACCGTATTCGATGCAGCGCAATTTGTCCCCCACCATCCCCTGGATATTACCAGCTTTGAACCTGATTTTCTTGCTCTATCCGGCCACAAAATGCTGGGAGCGGACGGATTCGGCGTACTCTACGGAAAATCCGAACACCTGGCTTCTATGCCGCCGTTCATGACAGGTGGAGACATGATTGAGAACGTCACCATAGAGAAAACAACATACTCACAGCCTCCCCAGAAATTCGAAGCAGGAACTCCCTTCATAGCCGGTGCAATCTCCCTGCACTCTGCCATTGATTACCTTGAAAACATTGGATTGGATCGGATACAGGAACATGAAACCGAACTTGCCCGACTCGCCGACGAAAAACTCCGCGCCATGGGCAAAGTCCGTCTCTACAGGAATGCGAACCGTATCCACAACGGCATCCTGCCATTCAATGTGGAAGGTGTCCACCCCCATGACGTCGCAACAATTCTCGGAGATATGGATATTTGCGTCCGGGCTGGCCACCACTGCGCCCAGCCTCTCATTCATTTTATGGATGAAATCGCAATGATACGGGCAAGCTTCTACCTCTATAACACGGAGGAAGATGTGGAACGGCTGGTTGCCGGAATACAAAAAACACTGGAGGTTTTTCACAAATGACGACGCAACTGGATAACATGTACCGGGACCTCATCCTGGACCACTACGAACACCCGAGAAATTGCCACGAATTGAATCACACCGACAGAACAGAGGAAGGATTCAATCCCCTTTGCGGTGACCATGTAAACATTCAGTTTGAACAGGATGGCAGAACAATCACTGACATTTCCGTCTGCACAAAGGGATGTGCCATCTGCACTGCCTCCGGCTCCATCATGTCCGACATCCTCAAAGGTCTTTCCGTTGATGAAACGAAAAGCATGGTGGAAAATGTGAAAGCGTTTCTCACGGGCGACCGGGATATTGATCCTGCAGACTTGCCCTCCAGCCTGCAGGCCCTCTCCGGGGTTCGGAAATTCCCCATTCGTATCAAATGTGCCCTTCTCCCCTGGACCACCGCCGAACTGGCTCTGAATAAGAAATAGGGACAAGGTTAAGTAGAAGGCCAGGTTAAGGTTAAGGTTAAGTACAGAAAAGTGACAGAAAACGTCAGAGAATTGGCCTGGCTCATGATGAATGTTTGATAAAAGACAAGATGAATGAGGGAGTTGGGCCTCAACCTGCCTTTTTGTCATACATCACCCATCACAGTGCAGCAGGCACGCCATCACCCATCACTCTCCTTTCAAATTTTTCTAAACTATTTTTTATTCTGCTTCGTATCTCTAACGTGAAAACTTGGCTCGGAGGTCCCATGAAGCATTTCCTTCTGATGACAATTGCTGCCGTTGCGTTGAATCTCTTTCCGTTGACAACCGGTAGTGCCCAGGGGCCGGACAGCCCTCCCACATATTCAGTAAAACAATCCGAGTCACCCATCCGCATTGATGGGAATATCAGCCCCGGCGAATGGAAAGATGCCACCAGAGTCGAGCTGAATTATGAAATTGATCCGGGAAACAATTTGCCCGCAAAGGTCAAAACTGAGGCTTTCGTAACCTACGACAGAAAGAATCTCTATGTTGCATTCATCGCACACGATCCAAACCCTAAAAAAATTCATGCCAACATCAGCGACCGGGATGCTATCTGGCAGAATGATATTGTGGGCATTGCCATCGATCCCTTTAACGACCGTCGCCGGGGATATGAATTTTTTGTGAACCCATATGGGGTTCAGGGAGATATTAAACGTGTGGAAGGCAGTGGAGAAGACTCTACATGGGATACAATCTGGAATTCTGCAGGACGTATTACTGAGAACGGATACGAAGTCGAGTTCGCCATTCCATTTAATTCAATCAGTTTTCCAAATGGTACCGGCATCCACACCTGGGGCTTCTGGTTCTTTAGAGCATATCCAAGGGATTTTCGTTACCAGATCAGTAATGTGCCGTTTGATAGAGATAAAAACTGTTTCTTCTGCCAGATCGGTTATGCAAAGGGGTTTGAAGGTGTTCATCCCGGTCGGAACCTGGAAGTCAATCCGACCCTGACCACAACAGCCGCCAAGTCCCGGGACGAATTCGGAGACCCCATGATCGATCACGGTAGTAATACCCAGTTGGGGATGAACGTCCGGTGGGCGCCGTCTTCAAACGTTATCCTCAATGCGGCACTGAACCCGGATTTTTCCCAGGTCGAAGCCGACACCGCACAACTCAGTTACAACCGTCAGTTCTCCCTGTTTTACGACGAGAAGAGACCCGTCTTTCTTGAAGGTGCCGACATTTTTCAGACCGAAGCTCCATTTGTCTACACCCGCACAATTTCAGATCCATCCTACGTGTTGAAAGCCTCAGGAAAATCGGGAAAATACGCATGGGGTGTATTCAACGCTCATGACACCATCACTAATTTGATCCTACCCGGTTCGCGGGAATCCTCTTTTACATCCTGGGATA
>PFTO01000157.1:7222-11315 GCA_002789615.1 Acidobacteria bacterium CG_4_9_14_3_um_filter_49_7
AAGGCGCCGGGTATCACAACACGCTCTTCTCATTGGATGGGAGAATAAATTTCACCGATAGCGATGCGTTCAAATTCCAGGTCGCTACCGCAGACACACGGAATCCCGATGATCCCGAAAATGAAGACCTCAATGGGGAAAGCATGTCCGGAAATGCCTACGATTTTCGTTTTGAACACGAGGACGAACACTGGGGTTTTGATGCATGGCACATGCGAATTGGGGATGAATTCCGATCCGATGTCGGGTTCATGCCCCAGGTGGGGTTCGTGGAATCGGGTCTCGGCATCAGTCACCATCGCTACGGCAAAGACAAAGCCTTCATTTCCCGATACTCTTCCTCTTTCTCAACTGAAATTCAAAAAGACATGTCGGGGAATGCCATTCACCGCGTGTTTCATTTTGAACAGAATTTGAACATGGCAGGCCAATCCTACCTCGGTTATTTCTACGATATCGGAATGCGCTCCCATGAAAATATTAATCACCATTACGCCAACTATGGGTTCTGGACCGGTGGAAAACAACAGAAATTCACCTATTCCCTGGATATGTTTTTTGGAGAAAATGTAGACTTCACGAATAACCGCATCGGCAACTGGACTATGACCAGAGCCGAACTCACGTTTCTTCCAACACCACACATCAATTTCAAACTGGATGCAACCGAAGAAACCATGAAGGAATTGGGGGGAAAACTGTTCACTGCTCATATACTGCAAACCCATTTCGTTTACAACTTCAACACAAGGATGCTGATCCGTACCATCATTCAATACACTACCCTGGAGAAAAATCCGAAGCTTTATTCTGATCTGGATAATCGCATTTCGCGATCCCTGTTCCCACAAATTCTATTCAGCCACAAGATCAATCCCCGCACATTGCTCTACCTGGGATATTCCGGCAGTCGAGCCGCAACTGAACTGAATCCGATGCAATCCTTTGAACGGACCCTCTTCTTCAAAGTTGCCTACGCATGGCGCTTGTGAGGGAAATATCTACTATTCTTGAATCTCTTACATAATGCTTTATCAATAAAAAAACGGGCCTTCCGGCCCGCTGTCTTTTCAAAAGTGGTGGAGCTAACGGGGATCGAACCCGTGACCTCTACACTGCCAGTGTAGCGTGCTCCCAGCTGCACCATAGCCCCACATTTGAGCTTTTATGGATTGGCAATTTCGCTTTCGTCGTCGATTTCTGCCTTTTCCTTCTTTGCTTCTTTCTTTGTTCCCTTCTTTGTTTCCTTCTTTGTCTCTTTCTTCTTTTCCTTCTTTGTTTCTTTTACAGAGGTTTCCTTGTCCTGGTATTGTCTGATTTCTTCCTCGTCTTCGCCTGTCGTCTCCAGGACTTCATTTTCTTCCCTGAGCGCTTCTTCTTCAATCTTCTGAATCAACTCCAGCTTCTCTGCGATTTTCTCTTCCAGCACGCCCAGTTTGATAAAGAAACTTTGGTACTTTTCTTTATCCAGATTGTCTTCTTTTGTTGATTCGTAAATGTAGCGTCCAAGATCCTTGTAAATCAAAGTCATCTGGTGTTTCAGGCTGGAGACCTCGAGCTTGAGGTTGGAAATACGCCATTTCTTTTTGGCCTGATTGCGAATTTTCACTGAGGTCTCCTTGATAAATTCAAGGGATTTGTCCATCAGTTCACGAGTTTTTTCTTTATTCATTTTTCCCCTCCTCAAGTCGTATTATGTCCGAGTCAACCAGCCTTGTCAACTTTTTTTGCCTGAGAGTGGGGCGTAGTGAGTGGACGTGGGCGGCCGATTCAAAACAGGATTACAGACATGACATTCCTTGTAAACCCATCGCTCCCCATCTGTGCTTAATCGTATCCGCACTCAACCTCAACATCCTTGCCTTCTACTCAACCTTATCGACCATCTTCCGTCCATCGGCGTGGATGAAGCATGGCCTCCGGAGACAGGATTCGGTCAATCTCTTCCTTTGTCAGCAAATTGTGCTCAAGAACCAGTTCATAGACAGATTTCCCCGTTTTCAATGCCTCCTTCGCAATGGAAGATGAGTTTTCGTAGCCGATGTAAGGGTTCAGTGCCGTCACAATGCCGATACTGTTCTCCACGTAGCTACGGCAAATGTCTTTGTTTGCAGTAATTCCAAGGACACAGCGGTCAGCCAGTATCACCATTCCGTTTCGCATAATGTCAATAGACTGAAAGAGGTTGAAAGCAATGATTGGTTCCATGACATTGAGTTCCAACTGTCCCGCTTCCGCCGCCATTGTAATCGTCAGATCGTTTCCAATTACCTGAAAGGCAATCTGGTTTACCACTTCCGGAATCACGGGGTTTACCTTCCCCGGCATGATGCTGGAACCCGGCTGCATCGGAGGAAGATTGATTTCATTCAATCCGGCACGGGGGCCTGAGGAGAGGAGCCGTAAATCGTTGCATATTTTCGAAAGCTTAACGGAAATCCGTTTGAATACGCCGGAAAGCTGCACAAAAACACCAGTGTCCTGGGTTGCTTCTACAAGGTTCCCGGACAGCACCAGGTCCATTCCCGTAACTTTGCGCAATTCTTCAATACAGAGCTTTGCGTAGGCCGGATCGGCGTTGATTCCGGTACCGATTGCGGTACCTCCCATATTGGTTTCATTGAGCAATCTGGCTGCTTGTTTCAACATCCGAATGTCTTCGCCCAACATGGTGGCATAAGCACCGAATTCCTGACCCAGGGTCATGGGAACAGCGTCCTGGAGCTGAGTTCTCCCCATCTTTATCACATGTTGAAACTCTTTTTTCTTTTTAGAAAAAGCACTTTTCAAGTGACGCATTCCTTCCAGTAGACTGGTGATGGAAAGCAGGAGGCCAATTTTTAATGCGGTAGGATACGCATCATTAGTGGACTGGGACAGGTTTACATGGTTGTTTGGATGAATAGTGTCGTATTCTCCGGGCTTCTTTCCCAGTTTTTCCAATGCCCGATTGGCAATCACCTCATTCGCGTTCATGTTCGTGGAGGTACCTGCCCCACCCTGGATAACATCCACCGTAAAGTGCCGATGCAATGCACCGCCAATGATGTCATCGCATGCGGCTACAATGGCCGCAGCTACTCCCTCCGACAAAAGTTCCAGCTTCAGGTTGGCCAGTGCCGCAGCCTTTTTAACCATGGCCAGTCCCTTTATCAGGTTCGGGTAATGACTGATGGGTACTCCGGTAATTGGAAAATTCTCGATGGCACGAAGCGTTTGAACCCCGTAGTACACATGGGCCGGGACTCCCCGCTCTCCCAACAGGTCGTGCTCCATGCGAAATCCGTCCGCGTGGTAGTCTGTGCCCTGGTGAACCAGCTTCTTGCTGGATGTTTCCAACCGCCGGCTCAGCAATTTAGAAATACCTTCTACCATCAGAAAGTATACTCTCGGATTCTCCCTTCGAATCACCTGGAGGCGTTCCCGAGTCAACTGGATGACAAGAACAGCCGTTTTCGCAGTGGCGGTAGCGGAATGAACCGTATCATCAAGGAATACGGCTTCACCGATAAAATCGCCCTTGGACAGGACCGCAAGAACTTCTTTCCCCGCGTGAACCCGCTTGCTGATCTCTACTTCACCCCGCATTACCACCATAAACCGGCTTCTTGGGGAATCTTCCTGGAAAAGCACCTCTTTCGGCAACAAGTTTTTTGATGTGAAAGATCCGGCGATTTTTTCCAGTTCCTCTTCGTTCAGTTGTTCAAAGAGGATGGTGCCCTTCAGCAATTCCTTAATTTCTCTCATGATCCTGCGTCCTTCGCCCCGACCGCTGTCAAGGCAGTTGTTTCTTTGCCTCCGAATACTCTCGGATGACTTCGGACACAATCTCAGCTGCTGGTTTTGTGTCCGTTATCAATCCCACCGTTTGCCCCGCCGACCAGACATCCTTCCAGGCCTTCTTCTTCCCGCCACTGGAAGCAGACTGTTCCATTCCCTTCATCGCACGATATCCCTTATACATTTTGAACCACTTTCGCGTAAGGGAAAAACGGCTCCAGAGGCGCTCAAAATAGCTCAGTTCCGTACCCAGGGATTCCAGATATGGCGTGTTGATGAAATTGGCATGGCTTCCGGTTACCTTTGCAGTAAA
>PFTO01000060.1 GCA_002789615.1 Acidobacteria bacterium CG_4_9_14_3_um_filter_49_7
CTGGGACAGGCCTTGATCGCTATCAAGAACATGGTAACGGGGACCACCTCCGCCTGCTTTGAGCCGGCGCTGGATTATGTGGTGGTCAAACTGCCCCGTTGGGACCTGGAGAAGTTTCATAACGTCAGCCGCCTGATCGGATCCGAAATGAAATCCGTCGGAGAAGTCATGTCCATCGGACGGACATTTGAAGAGGCGATTCAGAAATCAATCCGAATGTTGAACAACGGGCGAATCGGTCTGGTCGGAAACCGGGACCGGTTCGATGATCTGGAACAGGCCTTGACCCATCCGACGGACAACCGCCTGTATGCCGTGGCATCCGCCCTGGACCGGGGTTGGTCTGTGGATCAAATCCACGGACAAACGCGAATTACGCCGTGGTTCATTCACAAATTGAATAATATTGTCGGATTGGGCAAGAAACTTTCAGAATTCACGCTGGAATCGATCCCGGAGGTCCTGCTCCGGGAAGCCAAGCAAAAGGGTTTTTCCGACCTTCAGCTTTCAAACTTGTGGAACTGCAGTGAAGAGGCCGTCCGGGACCACCGGAAAACCGTCGGAATTGTCCCCGCGATCAAGCAGATTGACACACTGGCGGGAGAATTTCCTGCACGGACCAATTATCTCTACATGACCTATTCCGGTGCGGAAGATGACGTGGAATTCCAACCGGACAGTGCCGTGGTCGTACTGGGGAGTGGCCCATACAAGATCGGCTCGTCGGTTGAATTTGACTGGTGTTGTGTCAACGCTGTTTCCACGCTGAAAGAGATGGAATACAAAACGATCATGATCAATTGTAATCCCGAAACCGTCAGCACCGATTACGATATCTGTGACCGACTCTACTTTGAAGAGCTGACCCATGAACGGGTGATGGACATTCACGATAAGGAACAGCCGGCAGGCGTAATTGTTTCCATGGGTGGCCAGATCCCCAACAACCTGGCTCTGCCCCTGAAAAGAAACGGTGTAACTCTACTTGGAACCGACCCGGACGACATTGACAAGGCTGAGGACAGGCATAAATTCTCCGCACTTCTGGACACACTGCGCATCGACCAGCCGCGATGGGAGGAACTGACCTGTCTGGAGGATGCCGAGCATTTTGCCGACACTGTCGGCTACCCGGTACTGATTCGTCCGTCCTACGTTCTCAGCGGCGCCGCCATGAGTACGGCACTGAACCGGGACGAATTACGGTCTTACCTGGAACGGGCCTCCGAAGTCAACCGGGACCACCCGGTGGTGATCAGCAAGTTCATTACCGGTGCCCGTGAGATTGAAATGGACGCGGTGGGAGAAAAAGGAGAATTGTACTGTTATGCTGTCTCTGAACACGTGGAAAATGCCGGGGTCCATTCAGGAGACGCGACGCTGGTATTGCCACCCCAGCGGACCTGGCTGGAAACCATGAGACGGGTGAAAGTCATCACCCGGGAAATCGCACGGGCACTCCGCATTACGGGACCATTTAACATCCAGTTCATCGCCAAAGACAACGAAGTCAAAGTCATTGAGTGCAATCTGAGAGCGTCCCGGAGCTTCCCCTTTGTGTCCAAAATCTACCGGATCAACTTCATCGACGCCGCAACCCGGCTGATCATGGGACGGAAACTGCCGAAGATTCACCGCTCCTCCTTCGATATGGACTACGTTGGCGTCAAAGCTCCCCAATTTTCCTTCACCCGGTTGAAGGGTTCCGACCCGATACTGGGGGTGGAGATGGCCTCAACCGGCGAAGTGGCCTGCATCGGTGATGATGTATACGAGGCGTTTCTGAAAAGCATGTTGTCTGTTGGATTTCACGTCCCGAAAAAAGGCATCCTGCTATCCACCGGAACCCTTGAACACAAAGTCCAGTTTCTGGACGCGTTGCGGGAACTGCAGGACCTGGGTTGCCGCCTGTACGCCACTCCGGGAACCGCAGGTTTTATGGGACGTTTTGACATTCCTGCTGAAACAGTCCACTGGCCGTCGGATAATCAGGACCCCGGAGCCTTGGCCTGCATGGATCAGGACAAGGTAGATCTTGTCATCAATATTCCGAAAGACGATACCCCTGAAGAGCTCGAAAACGACTATCGCATCCGCCGCCACGCCATTGACCGGAACATCCCGCTGATCACCAACCTCCGGGTCGCTTCCTACTTCATCCGGGCGCTTGCCCGGTATACGGAAGATGACCTTGCCATCAAAGCGTGGGACGAATATGAGTGAGAAAAAGTGATGGATGACAGTTGGCCGGGCAAACTGCTCAAATGGTTCAAAGGAAACCGGCGGGATCTACCCTGGCGGCAAAACCGAAGCATTTACCGGGTGTGGGTTTCCGAAGTCATGCTTCAACAGACCCGTGTGGACACGGTTATTCCCTACTTTCATCGTTTTATAGAAGCCTTCCCGACTGTTTCAACCCTGGCGAAAGCGGATCAGGAGGATGTGCTGAAATTCTGGGAGGGATTGGGTTACTACGCAAGGGCCCGTAATTTGCACAGAGCAGCCGAAGTTGTCATGGAACGATTCAACGGCGTCATCCCTGACCAACCGGAACTCTTTCGCCAGCTTCCCGGAGTTGGTCCATACATCTCAGCCGCCGTCATGAGCATCGCCTGCGGCCACGCCATCCCGGTTGTGGATGGGAACGTGCTTCGCACCGTCTGCCGCATTTTCGCACTTGAATATGACATTGCCCAACCCGCAACCCGAAAAAACATCGCCGCTCTGCTGGCTGAAAAAATACCTGAAAACAAACCCGGTGAATTCAATGAAGCCATGATGGAGCTGGGTGCCACAATCTGCACTCCCGCATCTCCCGGCTGCGACGGTTGCCCGATCCGACATAACTGCCTGGCAAAACAAAAGAACCTCGTCTCAGAACTGCCGATTAAGTCCCGAAAACGACCCGTTCCCCAGTATAGAATTGTCGTGGCTGTCATCACCGATTCCAGCGGACGGATGCTGATTCAAAAAAGGCCTGAGAATGGCCTCTTAGGTGGCTTATGGGAGTTTCCCGGTGGAAAAGTAGAAAAAGGAGAAACACTCCCCGATGCGCTGAAGCGGGAATGCATGGAAGAACTTGCTGTTAAGGTCAAGGTCGGAAAGGAGATCACCACCATCCGTCATGCCTACACCCATTTCAAAATTCTACTCACTGCCTTTTACTGCACCATCACCTCCGGCACGCTTACCAGTTACCTCCCCTTCCGCTGGGCCAAAATGGAAGACATTGCCTCCCTTCCCTTCCCGAAAGCCAATCACAAGATCCTTCCTGCTTTGCGGGAAATAAAGATTGAGGTTGAGTAGAAGGCAAGGTTGAGGTTGAGTCCAGAACAGATTCAGAGGAAAAGGGGAATGGCCTATTCTCTGATTTTCTGGATTCTTTCAATTCCATAAAATCAAATTGAGGGACGCCCGGATTGGGCATCCGGGTGCCGAATATCCGTTAAGTGGCCAAATGCCACCGGGAATAGAAACTAACCCCCGTCCCTGCCTTTGCTTAACCTTGCCTTCTACTTAAACTTTTCCCCACTTGTCCCTGATCCCTTGACGACGGAAAGAAGACAACGTAAACTGGTTCTACCTTGCAATGATTTAAAATCTGCTTTGTTATTGGAGACTCAAATATGAAACACACCGGCATAGCGGAAAAAAAATTTCCCTTCAAAACACTATTGAGCTTTCTCGGTCCGGGATTCCTGGTCACAGTGGGATTCATTGACCCCGGCAACTGGGCCACCAACATTGAGGGAGGGTCAAGGTTCGGCTACAAACTGCTCTGGGTAATTACCTTAAGCACAATCATGCTGATTGTGATTCAGCACATGGCGGCCAAACTTGGAATTGCCACCGGAAAATCACTGGCCGCCAATATTCGGGACCACTTTCCCCGTCCTGTCACAGCTTTTCTCGGCGGAACCATTGTTCTGGCCTGCGTGGCAACAGATGCAGCGGAGCTCATCGGCGGCGCCATCGGATTCAACCTCCTGTTTGGAATGCCACTATGGATGGGCGCCCTCCTTACTGTTGTTATGGAGGTATTCCTGATCGTCAGCCAGCGCTATCATCGGCTGGAAGCCATTATCATCGGTTTTCTGGGAATTATCGCCATCTGCTATGTGATTGAAATCTTGATTGTCAGCCCTGATTGGGCAACCCTGGCACCGGCCATCGTGGTTCCCAGCGTCGACAGGAGCAGCATCTACGTGGCAATGGCTATCCTCGGCGCGGTGGTTATGCCCCACAACATCTTCCTCCACTCCAACGTAATCCACAGCCGCAAATGGGGTGTTTCAGAAAATGAAAAGCAGAGCCTGATTCGATACGAAAAACTGGACACCCTGTTTGCCATGACAATGGGATGGATTGTGAATTCGGCAATGATAATCGTGGCCGCCGCCGTATTTGCGCGAAACCATATCACTGTCAGCAGCATTGAACAGGCATCGGAAACATTGAAACCACTGGCCGGGCCGCTGGCCGGTTTCCTCTTTGCCCTTGCCCTCGTCTTCGCTGGTGTTGGATCATCCGTTACATCCTCCATGGCGGAGGTAAACGTCATCACCGGTTTTCTGGGAAAACCGGAAGACCCTCGGACACTCCTCTACCGAATCTCTGTTTTTGTAACAGCCATTCCATCTTTTCTTATCATTATTCTCAGTATGGACACGTTCAAAATTTTGATTTTCAGCCAGGTTGTGTTGAGCATTCAGCTTCCTTTCACCCTGGTACCCCTGCTGATTCTCTGCCGTGACAAGAAATTGATGAAAGGCTTCCGGAGCCGTGCCCTGGAATTTGTCTCTGCTGTCGTGATTTCCGGAATCGTCATTCTCCTGAATATTTATCTTCTCTATTCAACCCTTGCGGGAGGTGCCTGACATGCAGGTTTATAAAAATATTCTCGTAACCATGGACTGCTCCCCGGTGGATGATGCCATCATCGCCCACATCTCACTCCTGGCAAAACAGAATGAAGCGAAGGTATTTCTCCTCCATGTAATTCACGCACATACGCTGGACCAGAAGCGCGCACTGGGAGAGAAGGCGGAAACACAACTGAAAGCCCACCGCGCCACGCTCCAGGAAGCCGGGGTTGATACCCATGTTGTTTTCCGTACGGGTGAACCGGAAGAAGAAATTCTGAAAGAAATCAGGGAGAAAGACTACGACCTGGTGGCCATGGCCACACATGGTCACCACATTCTCGGTGACATTCTGTTCGGCAGCGTTTCCGACAAACTGAAACACAGCATCGCCATTCCTTTATTGTTGATTCGCTCTCCCTGACAGGCACTGCCATGCGGCACACTAGCTACCTGGCAATGTCAAAGCTGCGATAGCCTTTTGCGGGAAGGGAGGCTTCTTCCACATGGTCCACATGGCCATAGCTGGGCCCGCGACGGATTTCAGCGAGAAAGGATTGCAGCCGTTCTTCTGTTCCCTCTGCGTCAATTTCCACAGTACCATCCATACGGTTTCGCACAAAACCTCTGATGTTGTGTCGAGCCGCAACAGTAGCAGCAAAGAAGCGAAAGCCCACGCCCTGAACCCGGCCGTGCACAATAAGATGAACGCGCCTTACACCCACATCTTCCATAGGACCACTGCCAGAATTACCAGCACTATCGTAAGTATAGTTGCAAGGATTGCGTGTTTTTCGAGAAAGACAACAGCTTTTTCACCGTACTTGAAGATGAGGAAACCCTCCAGGAGAAATCGTCCGCCACGCCCGAAAATAGAGGCGATGGTGAACGAAGCAACATTCATTTTGAAAACACCCGCCACAATGGTAAAAACCTTGTATGGAATCGGAGTGAATCCCGCTGTGAAGACGGCGAAAAATCCGTACTGTCTATAAAATGATTCCACCAGCGCAAACTGATGCTGAGCATGGTAGAAACCTATCAGTTTCACGCCCAAAAGGTTATAGAATTGGTAACCAATCAGATAACCGACCAATCCCCCCACAACAGAACCAGCGGTGCAAACCACACTATAGTACACCCACTTCTTTTTTTTCAGGATGATCATGGGGATCAGAATAACATCCGGTGGCAATGGGAAAAATGAACTCTCAATAAAGGAAACTGCCATCAGTGTTACAACCGCCCATTTTGAGTTGGCGCTTTTCTCCATCTTTGCTCTCAGATTTTCAAACATGTTTCCACTTTCTCCATTTCCTTGAAGTCCGTCAAATCCGGCTGAAGCGGTGTCACAGAGACAAAACCGTTCAGTACTTCCACAATGTCGGTACCGGGCCTGTCCGACCAGGCGGGAGGGACGCCACCGATCCAGAGAGCCTGCTGATTCCGGGACTGGCGACATGGCTCCACATTGCCCGGATATATCCGGCTGGAAAGACGGGTCATAACTGTTCCCCGAATCTCTCCCTCTGGGTAGTTGATATTGAGCATCGCCTTGTCTTCCATCACCAGAATCCGCGGAAACAAATTGGAAAAATGATCCAGAATGGCGGGCAGATTTTGAAGGTTTTTCGCGGAAAGCGCCACTCCCGAAATATCATGGAAAAATCCTTCCATGGCACCTGCTACAGTACCGGAATAAATCACATCCTCTCCCATGTTGTAGCCCTTGTTAACTCCGGAAACAACAACATCAGGGCGGTCTTCTTTTAGGATGTGGAAAAGTCCGAGGTAGGTGCAATCAGCTGGTGTTCCATCTACAATATAGAAGTCAGGCTCAATTTCATTCAGTTGAAGCGGCCGATTTAATGTCAAAGCATGGGAAGAACCGGACATCTCCTGGTGCGGCACAACTGTTACCACTCTGCCAAACCGACGCAAGGATTCTCCCAGTTTTTGCACACCTTCCGAAAAAGGTCCGTCGTCGTTGGTAAGGAGAAACACTCTATTTCCCGATTTGCTCAATTTCAACTCCAGTATAGTAATGCTTCAGAATATCCGTGTAGGAATAGCCCTTCGTGGCCATTCCGAATGCTCCTACCTGACACATGCCGACTCCATGGCCCCAGGCGCTTCCTGTCAGATACACACCAAGCAGACTCCCATCCTTGTCCAGCCTTTTGAAGAGCCGGAATTTATTTTCCTTGCCCCCCAGCGTCCATCTGATCTTC
>PFTO01000175.1 GCA_002789615.1 Acidobacteria bacterium CG_4_9_14_3_um_filter_49_7
ACGGGCGCATTACCGATGATGTGCGGAAATAGGATGGTTTCGTGCTGAAAGGGATAGTTCTTGCTCTATTGATGACAATGCCGGTCTGGTCCGGTGATTTTACCGGCTATCTGAAAAACTACAGTTTTGTGGCCGATCCGGCCCCCGGAACCGTACCTGTGGAGCATCCCGCATCCAGCAGCACCCGGTTCCGCCTTCAATATCAAACGAACTGGGGACAGAGTTGGTCATTTGAGGTCGCCGGAGAAAGCGCCTGGACAGTTCAACAAAGCGCGTTGTCCGGTACTTCGCTGTTCATGACCGCTTCCGATTCAGTTATCGAATCAGCGACCCGGACCACCGCATTTTTCCGACAAATATTAGTGACAATACCAATCTGGTGGGAACCTTCAACCTTGACCGTTTGAATGTACACTGGAGCGGAAACAAGACAGATGTGATCATCGGTCGGCAGGCCGTGGCATGGGGAAGCGGGAAGATGGTGAATCCAACGGATATCCTTACACCTTACGCCTTCACTGAGCTGGATACAGAGTACCGCTACGGAGTGGATGCCATTCGCCTGCGTTACGCACTGAACGCAATGTCCGAACTGGACGCCGGATATGTGTTTGGAAAGGGTGGTGACATATCGAAAAGCGCACTCTTTCTCAGGGGAAAAACCTACCTTGCGGGAACAGGTGCAGCCGTAACGCTCATGCGGTTCCGGGAACACGTACTGGTGGGGCTTGATCTGACACGGGCTTTTGGTGGAGTGGGAACATGGATGGAAACCGCATTCGTCCAGACGAACCGGTTCAATGAAAATATTGCCGAGAATTCTTACATTCGAGTCAGCGTTGGTGCGGATCGCCAGTTGACGCCAACCGTATACGGATTCCTGGAGTACCACTACAATGGTGCCGGTGCTGAAGGAAGGTCAGCATATCTCAGCGAAGTTGCTGGGCCTGCCTATACAGATGGCGCCGTTTACCTGTTGGGAAAACAGTATCTTGGGATGGGACTGAATGTGCAGTTGACTGCGCTGACGACTTTGAACACCACTCTTCTTGCCAATATTCAAGACGGTTCGGCATTCCTCACTGCCCGGCTTGAGCACAGTATGTCGGACAACCTCGACGTCTCCCTTGGCGTGTACATGCGGAAGGGAGAAACACCTTCCGTGCTGCCTCAGGTTGGCATTCTTCCCGGTTCCTTTGATGAATTCGGCATCTACCCCAACATGGTTTATGCGTCCTGGTATGAGTAAAT
>PFTO01000033.1:0-5301 GCA_002789615.1 Acidobacteria bacterium CG_4_9_14_3_um_filter_49_7
CGACCACAGGACCAAAATTGTCCCTTTTCTTCAACATGCCATCCCGATATATAGTGAAGGGGTCCTTGTGTACCTTGTATGGCTCATTCAGGGCCTTTCCGTTCACATACACCTGCTTGTCAATGACCTCAATAGTGTCTCCGGGCATTCCGATGACGCGCTTGATAAAATCAACCTCCGTGTTTTTGGGAAACCGAAACACAATCACATCTCCCCGCCTGATATTCCGCTGGGGAAAAATATTTTTCTCCCATGCGAAAGAGACAGACCCGAACATGAACTTGTTGACGGCGAGGTGATCGCCGATCAGCAGAGAGTCTTCCATGGAGGATGTTGGAATTTTAAATTGTTGAAACACAAAGGTTTTTGCAAAGGTTAAAGCCAGAAGCCCGATCAATATAGTTTCAAAATAATCTCGGAAAATACTCTTCTTGAAAGGTTGCATCTATTTGTTCTTCCTCTCGTCATTCGTTCAATCCGTGTTCATTCTACCAGAGAAAAAGTTTAAGTTTAAGTTTAAGTTTGAGCCCAGAGCAGATTCGAAAAAGGCAGGGAACAACCACTCCCCTCTGCCGCCCACGCATCACACCGACTCACACTCGCACTCTCACTTGCACTTTCACTTATTGGGAAACAGGTTCTTCAGATAAGCGGAAAACGGTTCCCGAAACTCTTCCCGTTTCAGCGCGAATTCCACAGTGGCACGCAGATAGTCCAATTTGTTTCCGGCATCGTATCGCTTACCCTGAAACAGCAAGCCGTAAAGGTCGCGGTATTGACGAAGCGCATTGGTTAACTGAATTTCTCCCGTCCCATCCGCATTGGTTTCTTCAATAAAATCAAAGATTTCATAGGAGAGAATATATCTTCCAATGATTACCAGGTCAGAGGGAGCATCCTCCAGTTTTGGTTTTTCCACAAGCCCGCTCAATTTCAACACGGACCTGGAAACATGCTCTCCCGCCACAACTCCATACTTAGACACCTGTTCCCAAGGTATTTTCTGAAGGGCAAGAACCGGAGCCTGCTTTTCTTCATGAACATCCATCATCTGCCTTAGCGCCGGTACTTGTGCATCAATGACATCGTCGCCCAACAGCACAGCAAAATTTTCGTTCTTTCCGATCAGATGGCGGGCACACAGAACAGCATGGCCAAGGCCCCGGGGTTCGTTCTGGCGGACAAACGAAAAGTGGGCACGGGAAACCAGATCCCGAACTCCTTTCAACTCATCCATCTTGTTCTTTTCTCTCAGATGGGTCTCCAGTTCCGGATGATAGTCAAAGTGGTTGGCTATGGCGGATTTATTCCGGCCGGTAATGAAAACAATATGTTCAATGCCGGATTCCACAGCCTCTTCCACAATGTACTGGATTGTGGGCTTGTCGATGATGGGAATCATCTCCTTGGGAATCGCTTTGGTGGCGGGTAGAAACCGGGTCCCGAGGCCTGCAACTGGAATAACCGCCGTTCGGATCATTCTCCCCAAACCTGCTCGACCAATCCGCTGACATTAAAAAAAGTGTAGAGGTTTGTAATTCGAAAAATGCTCTCAATATTCTTATGCAATTCAACGAATGCCAGCTTCTTTCCGATGGCATTTGCTTTCTTATGGGCACCTACGAGCATACCCAAGCCGACAGAAGTAATAAAATCACACTTTGCCAGGTTAACAACCACATAGCGCAGATCCACATCATCCAGACTTTCCCGGATCTTTTCCCGAAGTGTTTCAGTACCGTTAGTATCAATTTTTCCATCGACACTGATAATGACACCCTTTTTCTCCCGAATCTCTTCTTTTTCAAGGTTTATCATTGCCTTCTCCTTCCTCAACAACACAATAGATTGACTAACATCTTTAGGTCAGGTAAGATTGTATCAGATTAAAAAACTCATGCAAAGAGGGAATATGGCAAAACCAAAACAGCGAAAAAGGCTTGGAGAAATGCTCGTGGAAACAGGCCTGATCACAAAGAATCAGGTGGGCCAAGCGCTTGACTATTCCCGGAAAAACGGCATTCGGCTTGGGAAGGCTCTGATTCGGATGAATATCCTGGAAGAAGAAGATATTATCAAAACCATCAGTAAACAATTGAATATTCCGTACATAGACGTGGGAAACATCCTTTTTGACCCTGAAATTGTCACACTCATTCCGGAAGTTTTCGCCACAAAGAATAAGGTAATCCCCCTCTTTCTTGTGGATGAAACCATGACTGTTGCAATTTCCGATCCCCTGAACGTTTACATTATTGACGACCTCTCCAATATAGTCGGCAAGAAAATCAACGTGGCTATCAGTACGGAAAAAGATATCGAAACCGCCCTTCGAAATTTTTACGCAAAAGAAAGCACCATTGCCGATGCTTTTGCACTGGAGGGAATCGAGTCTCAGGAAAGTGGCGCAAACGAAAAACCCGTAATTAAACTTGTAAACAACATTCTTATTTCCGCAGTCAAGGAAGAAGCAAGCGATATTCACCTGGAGCCGGGAAAGACTAAGCTTCGGGTACGTTTTCGGGTTGACGGCGTACTCCACACTCACAAAATTCAGATTCCAACCTATCTAAACGCAGCGGTAATATCCAGAATTAAGATCATGGGAGATCTTGACATTGCGGAGAAGCGGTCGCCTCAGGACGGAAGATTTCCCCTTGATATTTCCGGTAAGAACCTGGATGTCCGTGTTTCCACGCTTCCCACAATATTCGGTGAAAAAATCGTCCTTCGACTCCTGGATAAATCCAATATTCTTGTGGGTCTGGATTCTCTTGGTATTGATGAAACAGACTACGAAGTGGTACTGGACGCACTGAAAACCGTAAACGGGATTCTGCTTGTCACCGGCCCCACGGGAAGTGGGAAGACCACAACTTTATACGCTGCCCTTCAAATGCTCAACTCTGAAGACAAGAATATCATCACTGTGGAAGACCCTGTGGAATATCAGTTGAAGCATGTGAACCAGGTACAGGTCAATCCTCAGGCCGGCATCACCTTTGCTTCGGGACTGCGTTCCATTTTGCGTCAGGATCCGGATATCATCATGGTCGGTGAAATCCGGGATGCAGAGACGGCTCAAATTGCAGTTCAGGCGGCTTTGACCGGCCACCTGGTCCTGTCCACACTGCATACAAACGACGCAGTATCAACGATTTCCCGGCTTCTGGATATGAAGGTGGAGCCCTTTCTGTTGGCATCTTCAGTTCGGGCCATTATTGCTCAACGTCTGGTCAGAAAAATCTGCACACATTGTATCGAGTCCTATCCGGCAGCGGAGGCAGAGCGCACGGTACTTGAAATTCAAGCCGCGGGAGACATACCGCTGTATCACGGCAAGGGATGCAATTTCTGCAACCAGACCGGCTACAAGGGACGAACCGGACTCTATGAAATCCTGAGGCCAGATCGAAAAATCCGGAATCTTATCATGAATCTACGCCCGATGGATGAGCTTGAAGACGTGGCTCTGTCATCGGGATTCACTCCCATGCGAAAACAGGGCATCCGGAAAGTGCTCAAAGGAATCACTTCCCTGGAAGAAGTCCTCCGGGTAACCCGGGATTAGGGACGGTCGACAGTGACAAAATATTCGTATAAAGCCAGGGACGGCCAGGGCCGACTGATCGAAGAAGAACTGGAAGCTACATCCCGTCTCGAAGTGGAAGACAAACTTCGTCATCTGGAATACATTCCAATTCAGATTAATGAATTGAGGGATCGAAAAAAGAAAATCGTGCTCCTGAAGAAAAAAATCAAGCTCACTGATATGGCGTTGATGTTTCGCCAGATGGCAACAATGATAAATGCCTACCTTCCCATTGTTGCTACTCTGACTATTGTCGCAAAACAGACAGCCAATCCCACTCTTGAGGAATCGCTGAATCACATCCGTTATCGGGTTGAAGCCGGGTCATCGCTCTCTGAGGCCCTTGCTGAGTTTCCGGACATTTTCACCCAGCTTCATATCCACATGATAAAAGTGGCGGAGGAAGCCGGCCTCCTCGGCACCATTCTGGACAGACTGTCCCTGATCGTGGAACATGAACAAGAGACAAGGGATCGGATAAAAAGCGCCACAAGATACCCGAAAATTGTCGTGTTCGGGCTGGGTGTTGCCTTTGTCATTCTGATGAGTTTTGTCGTTCCTCGATTTGCAGGCATCTACTCAAAATTTAAAGTCGATCTGCCACTTCCCACACGGGTCATGGTTGGAATGAACAACATATTTCAACACTTCTGGTGGGCCGTCATAATTGCCGGGATTCTGGCTTTTCTTGGTATCCGCTATATTCTATCCACATCAGAGGGCCGTCTCAGATGGGACACATTGAGACTGCGGTTTTATGTTTTTGGACCCCTGATGCTGAAAATTTCCATGTCCCGATTCAGCCGCATTCTTTCCATGATGATCCGCTCCGGTGTCCCGATCGTGCAGGCCCTTCAAAATGTCGGCGCTACCATGGAGAATGTCGTATTGGAAGGTACCGTCAAACTGATTGAAGAAGCCATCATCGAAGGGAAATCCCTTGCGGAACCCATGGCCGTCAGCAGATACTTCCCAGATATGGTAGTTCAGATGGTCTCTGTCGGGGAGCAAACCGGTCAGCTGGACGAACTTCTTGAGAAAACGGCAGACTACTATGACCGGGAAGTTGACTATACCATTCAGCATTTGGCCGCACTGCTGGAACCCTTGTTACTTCTTGGCCTGGCCGTGGTCGTACTATTCTTTGCCCTGGCGATTTTCCTGCCCATGTGGGATGTCATGTCCCTCTTTCATCATTAGATAAGAGCGCGTTGGGCGTTGGCGGCAGAAAAAACGAAGAGCCGGCCATTTCCCGCCTTTCGGGTCACTCGTCACCTATCACTTTTCATTTTTGATCAACTTTTTTACGGATTCAGGTTTTTTAACAACAATTCCTTGCAATTACAGCCTGACGGGGTATAATTATTGGCGAAGCCATATCCCAAGGGAGGTATATTATGAAGAGAGAAAAGGGGTTCACACTGATTGAACTGGTTATGGTCATTGTCATACTGGGTATTCTTGCCGCAGTGGCAATACCCAAGTATGTCAACATGCAGGATGAAGCCAAAAGCGCCGCAGCAAAGGGTGTGATCGGCACAGTCCGTTCTGCCATCGCCATCCAATATGCAAAAAACGCTCTGGCAGGCACTGCAACCTTCCCGACGATTATCCAGTTGACTGCCACAGATGGCACCGGTATATTCGCTGAGAACAAGATGCCGGACTCTCCCGTAGACAAGGGCGGAAACCTGAACGATGTTAAAGCC
>PFTO01000033.1:5354-7072 GCA_002789615.1 Acidobacteria bacterium CG_4_9_14_3_um_filter_49_7
ATATGACGCCACGGGCGGTGAAATCCGTTTCAATAACTTGGACACGGATCCCATAACCGTTAAGGCATGGAATACATTCTGAGTTCAGTATTTTAATTGGTCCAGTTTAATTCACAGAACGATGAGATTCTGATCAAGATCGTATATTACGGCCCGGGGTTGTCCGGAAAAACAACGAATCTCAGGGTTCTGCACCAACTGATTAATCAGGAAACACATACGGAACTGTTCTCTGTGGATACCATGGAGGACAGGACCCTTTTTTTCGACCTGATGCCGGTTCAATTGCCGGTGTCAGGTCGAACTTTAAAATTCCAGGTTTACACGGTTCCCGGTCAGGTCCATTATGACTCCACCCGCAGAATCATTCTTTCCGGTGCAGATGGTGTTGTCTTTGTAGCGGACAGTCAGGCAGACAAAATGGCC
Source organism: Acidobacteria bacterium CG_4_9_14_3_um_filter_49_7 (assembly GCA_002789615.1). GTDB lineage: Bacteria > Acidobacteriota > Holophagae > Thermotomaculales > Thermotomaculaceae > UM-FILTER-49-7. The sequence continues at coordinate 5,781 of PFTO01000033.1, forward strand.
GAAAACGTGGAATCCCTCAACAACCTGCACAAGAATCTCAATGCGAATCGCCTGAACATCAAAACCATCCCCCTGGCGCTTCAATTCAACAAACGGGACCTGGAAAACGTGGCTGCAATACAATTGATGAACCAACGATTGAATTTTCGAAATTGCCCCAGCTTCCCGGCAACCGCAGTTACCGGACAAGGGGTAATGGATACATTCCGCCGGGTGGTACAGGATGCGACGTCTTATCTTATTGACAAATATCATCTTGTACGGGATCCACTGGAAAAAGAGCGTATTCGAGTAGAACTGGACAATCTGTTGCCGGACAGAGAGATGATGGAACCAATACAGGCCGGAGCAAGGTTGGAGGATGAAAATGTCACAACCTTGAGTTATCTCGGGGATGAAGGAGAAGTGACAGAATCAGAGATACTGGAAAAAGCGGTAAAGGCCGCTGAAGACTCTGCCCGTCTTGTTAACGAAGTGAAACACCTGAATGCGGAACTTGCTGAAAAGAATAAGGAGCTCAACTCTCTACTTGAAGAAAATCGATACATCCGGAAATTTCTCGAATCTGTTTTTCATCACGCCGGGTTACCGATTGCAACCATCAGCCGCCGGGGTATCATCACCAACTGGAACAAGGCCGCTGAACAAGTCTTCGGGTATTCCAAGGTAAAGGCAAAAGAGCTTTATTTTTCTGAACTGGTTTCAGAAACCTCGGTTCTTGACCTCCAGACACTTGTCTCACTGGTCACATCCAAGAATCAGACTCTCATATCCAAATTGGATATGGTTACTTCATCCGGAAAATCTCTTCACCAATCCTGTGTCCTGTCACCAATAACAGATGATAACGGCCACGTCACATCCATCACAGCCATTCTCTCTCCCATATAAAAGAAGTGTTCTGTTCGCCTGCGGCGCCCGTGTTCTGTGTTCTGAAAGAGAGAAAGTGAATAGATTGATACTACTCAATGATTGACGCAATTTCCCCGCCTTTTCTTGTCAAGTCCTGATTAAAAGTTGACACATTTATCTCCCCATACCCCACTCCCATGATGAACCTCATGGGGAGTCTTCATCCCCAGCGACATGTACGGTCTGTCTGTGCAATAGAGACGTACAGCCTGCGCGCAGGCTATCCGTGCGATTTTTCTGCTGGGATATGATTCCTTCAACCGGTACTCGTGTTTGAGTATGCCGTTTAATCTTTCTGCCATTGCGTTTTCGTAGCAATGATTTTCTTCCGTGACCGTTCGAGCTCTGCGGACAGTTTGGTGTCGAGTTTTTTTTTATAA
>PFTO01000081.1:0-3891 GCA_002789615.1 Acidobacteria bacterium CG_4_9_14_3_um_filter_49_7
GTTTTCATTGGCGGCGATACAGGCCCCATGCACATCGCTTCCCTGATGGGAACACCGGTGGTGACCATCTTCGGTCCGTCCGACCCCATCGTCAACGAACCGGCCCGGTTCACCCCCTTCAAAATTGTTACCGCATCCGTGGACTGTTCCCCCTGCCGTAACAAAAAATGCAACCACCTCAAATGCCTCACCGCTGTCACACCGGAAATGGTAATGGACTCGCTGAAAGCTGTGCTTTCAGAGCAGAATCAAGTTTGAGTAGAAGGCAAGGTTGAGGTTGAGTGTCAGAGCAGAATTAGAAAGGACAGGGAACCAGAACCTCTCGCAAAGTACGCATGGATCGCTGAGAAAACGAGGTCGAGATTAAGAAAGAAGTGTGATGGGTGAAGGGTGAAGGGTTTTGTGTTCAGTTTTCTGTGTTCTGAAAGAAAAAGAAACCGAAAACTAATTCCTTTTCTGCCGCCCACGCACAACACCCCACGCCCACACCCTTACAACGAGGTGATCACCTCAAAATCAGAGGGATTCTCGATTACGTTAACGATTTCCTTCGCCGCCTGTTCCGGGGATTTCAGTGAGCCGGTGGATTTATAGGCGACAAAGCTGTCCACAAGTGGAAACCGATCCGGCGTTAAGTCCCGGATGCTCCGCTGCATATCGGTTTCAATAATCCCCGGCGCCACGGAAATAGCCTGGAGGTCCGGGCGCTTTTCTTCCATTATGACTTTTGAGAACATGTCCAGTCCTGCCTTGGATGCGCAGTAGCCCCCCCAGGACACAATGGGAAAGCGGGCCGCGCCGGAAGAAATATTGACAATGAGTTTCGGGTTGGGGGAAGTACCGGCCCACCTGAGAAATGCATTTGCCAGCACCATGGGGGCGGCCAGGTTCAACTGAATATTATCCTCAATTTCATCGTCCTTCAGGGTGCCAATCTTCCCGACCGGTGCCAGCATTCCGGCATTGTTGACCAACACCAGTCTATCGTATCCAGGGGAATCCGTTTTTGAAAGAGACGCCATCACTACCCGCGCTGCGGAAACCGGTGCGCCAAGATCCACTGCAAGTACCTGTGTCTTTCCCTGAATCTCATCCTTCAGAGAATACAGCGCCGCCTCGTTTCTGGCAATCAACAGGTATGCGGCATTTGCCCCGTAGCGGGAGTCCAGCTCCTTCACAATGGCCCGACCGATTCCCCTGGTTGCTCCGGTTATCAGAAAAAATATCATCATTTCCTCCTGTATTTTTCTTCATTATACCCCGAGAGTAAATTTTTACCGATTTTTCTCGCAAAAAATCCCCCCGATTTTCTATACTTTACCGAGTGATATAAAGAAATCTAAAATATTTTTTGCAGATTACTTGACAAACCTTCTATTTGGCCTATATTGTTAGTGTGAAAACAAGACGAAGGAGGACGAAAATATGGCAATTATCAAGTACAGCCCGATTCGGGAAATGATGGGACTCAGCGACCGGCTGAACCGGATGTTCGAAGAGATGAGCGGATTTAACCCAGACACGGAGCTCACTGGCTCCTGGTCGCCCGCAGTTGATGTGTCCGAGTCCGAAACCGCAATTGAAATCAAAGCGGATCTCCCGGGAATGACTGAAAAGGACATTGACGTAACTGTTGAGAACAACACCCTGACCATTAAGGGAGAACGGAAGTTTGAGAATGAGGACAAGCGCGAAAACTACCATCGGATTGAACGGCAGTACGGCTCTTTTTATCGATCATTTCAGCTGCCCAACACGGTTGATGTAACCAAAATCAACGCGGATTTTAAGAACGGTATCCTGGAGCTGGCACTCCCGAAACGGGAAGAAACCAAGCCCAAGAAGATTTCGATCAACGTCAAACCAAAGTGAGTTTCACAACCGGAGAAAACAGCAGAAAGGCCCGTCGCTCCCCGACGGGCCTTGTGATTTGTAACTTGTGACTTGTGACTCGCAAATCAGGGAGACGGGATATAGAATATTCCTCCCTGTCTTGTCGCTCCCCGCATTCAACATTTAAAATTCAACACTCCGGCCATTGGCCTGCTTTATCCCTGCCCCCAGTAACGATGGGCGCCGAACCAGGGCTTGAAGGTGCCGAAACGGGACAACAGGCTGGCGCCCATGGTGCCCAGAACGAGGATCAGGGTGCCCACTACACCGATGAATCCAAACCATGCCAGGGCTTCGTAAATCACCAGTCCCGTAACCATCTGTACCAGGCCCGGTACGGGTATATTCAGCATCCGTTTCCAGATCAGCTCACCGAGGAACTGGAAGACCGTCAGAACTGAAAACAGGTAAAGGGCAATTCCGAATACCGCCACCACGATGAGTAGAAATATTCCCACTACGACCTGAATCAGGATGAATGAGAGGATTGAGAGAATCACGAGGGTGGCCGCAGTGTAGATTCCAAGCAGGATAGCACGTACAAAATCGTCAGCAAATTCGAAGGAATTCTCCCGGATATGTTCGGGAAAGAAATAGAACCCGAATCCGATGGCAAGGAGCCAGAATAAGGCTGAAATCAGGAGGAGCGCAGTGTGGTTGCGCTTCAACACACTGGCAAGAACAACGGATGTTCCCGCCACGTGGGATGGTTCATCGGCAAACAGCTCTCCCCCCACTACCACGACATCACCAGTGATTGTACCGGAGGCAAGGATGACATCTCCGCCGACGACTGATACATTTCCGGTCAATTTGCCGGTGATCTGAACATCGCCGCCGATGACCAGCATGTCACCGGTAGAGCCTTTGTCTACGATGACCGGCCCGGCTGGATAGAAGTAAAACTTCTTAACCGAAGATGCACGGGCTGGCATGGCAGAAACCATGGCAATCCCCAACACCAACAGGGCGATGGACATCCGTCTGACAAAGACCGGCATCATTGTTATCTCCGTCCCGTCGAAACGGCAAAGGCCGTTTTATAGAAGACAAAGCAAAGTGCCAGGAATGCGCTCCCCGCAATTGCTGGAGCCAACCGCCCCAAAGGCAAGGCACCGAAGAGCACAGAGGAAATGTTGTGCACGACAGTGTAGATAGACGACCCGGAATCGGCCAGAGAGCGAACCACGGCAGTGGCCTGCCCTGCCACAGCCGGCACGTTGCCACCGAGAAGTACGCCGGCCATAGCGGCTACCAGCACAACGGCAATACCATACAGGCCCCAGGCAAGACGTGATCGTCTCATGGCCATCGCTTCGCGCATCACTGTGGCCACAAACCGAGTCGGCGTATTTACCTTCGGGACCTGGAAAAGCGCCCTTGAAATGGTTCGGTCTTCCTTCACCACATCGCTGCATTTTTCGCAATCTGTCAGATGGGCCTCAAAGCGCTTCTTTGCGTCTGATTCCATGGCATCTGTCAGATAGTACTTCAGTCCTTCACAGTCCTTCATATTTCACCTTCCAGGATTTTTTTCAGCATTTTTCTGGCTCGGAAAATTCGGTTTTTGACCGTTCCAAGGGGCAGATCCGTAATCTCCGATATTTCTTCGTAACTTTCTTCGTTTATGTGATAGAGCACAATCACCTCCCGATACTCCAGCGGCAACTGCTGGATAGCGTCTCCCAACAGCATTTTGAGCCGCCCGTCTTCCAGTGTTTCCAATGGCGAGTTGCCGTTGGACTCGTACTGGGGAGTGTAATCTTCATAGTCGCCCTCCATGGAAACCACTGCCACCTTCCGCTTGCGGAGAAAATCAATCGCCCGATTGGTGGCAATCCGGAACAGCCAGGTCGAAAAGCGATACTGGCGATTGAAACCGGAAAGAGATACGTAGCTCTTGATGAAAACGTCCTGTGCAAGCTCCGTGGCATCCTCGTAGTTGCCCACCATGCGAAAGACAAAGTTGACAATCGGTTTCTGGTACCGGTTCACCAG
>PFTO01000081.1:3898-7014 GCA_002789615.1 Acidobacteria bacterium CG_4_9_14_3_um_filter_49_7
AACTGATCCACGTCACCTTTCAGCACCGCGTCTATGACCTGAAGCTCCTCAGTCACATCCATAAATACGTTTCTCCGTTTCCTTTGTTTCAATACCGGCTGTAAGTTTCTTTCAACAAACAGGCATCGTCCTGAAGATTTGGGCTTTCACAGATTGCCACACCACTCACATCCCACATCTTTAAAACCTTCAGAATTTCAGAGTAATTGAGGCCTGAATCCGCCAGATTCAAATGGTGCTTCTCCCCTTTGGGGCCGTAAGCAATACCGGCCATATGGAAATGCATATGGGAGAGGGCATCCTCTCCCAGGGCCTGCACAACCTTCTCCAGCACAAACTCCGTTTCTTTCGCGGAATTGTACCGGCCGATGGAGCGCGCGTGGAGATGAGCAAAATCAATGCATACTGACATATTCTCCTGCCCCTTCACTACCTGCAGAAGCTCGCTCAGGGAGCCGAATTGTGATGCTTTCCCAGTCGTTTCCGGTGCAACCTGCGGCATTCCCGGTCCGCCTTCATCCGCCATTATTTCAAGGAGCCGTTCACGGATCACCGCAAGCACCTGTTTCGGCTCCTGTTTCAGGTAAAATCCGGCATGGAAAGTCACAGAAAAAGCCCCCATGACTCGTCCCGCCTGAATCGTCCGCTTCACATGTCTGATGCTGGCTTCCAACTTTTCAGGTTCCGCAGCGTTCAGATTGATGTAGTAGGGACCGTGGCATGTTAAAGTAATTCCATGTTCCAGGGCCAATTGTCCCACCTCTTTGGCCCGGCTGTCCGACATTCTCACTCCATAAACAAATTCCAGCTCAAGGGCATCCAGTCCGCGATTTCTCAGCAGTTCTATCCCTTTCTCATAAGATTTTGTTCCATTTGGAATCCCGGCCGTACCGAATTTAAGCATCCTGTTCCAATACCCTACGGAATCTTGTCATCAATTCCGGAGAAAGGGACGTCCGTATAAGCGTCTTCCCCACCACTAGATGACGGGTTGACCCAACGACTGCCAATTCCTGCTTTGAATTGAAAATCCTGTAGCTGAACCGGGCCAGCCTCGCCGTAAATTTCTCCGCTACTGTCTCAATGGTAATTTTCTCGTCAAAAAAAATGGGTTTCATATAACGAACGGTCAGTTCCGCCACCGCCATATTGAATCCGGCGGCCTCCACTTCGCTATACGGAACCCCAACCGCCCGGCACCATTCCACGCGTCCGACTTCCAGCCAGGTCACCATTGCGCCATGGTGGGCAACTCCCATCTTATCGGTTTCACCGTACCGAACCCGGATTCGGGTACTGCAATTGAACATCTCCTCCCCCATTCAATATTGTTGTTCACTGTCATCCTGAATATTACCACAAGAGTGGGCGGGGGAAGTGTAAGTGCAAGAGTAAGTGCGGGAGGGGATGGAGAGTTGGCCCAGAAAAAAACCGGGAATGACACATTCCATTTCCGTCTCTCCCTCGCACTTTCACTCACACTTCTCTCTGAAAGGGGAGATTTTCCTGATTCCCAAGGGGACACAGCATCTCAGAAGCATTCGCTGGGAGAATTCCGTTGGCACGATTTACACCGAAGAACTGGACATCCCCAAACGGGATTTCCGGGAAGGATTTCCCGGTATTACTGACCGGTTCGAATGGTTTGCGATTCGCTACGCCGGCTCCTTTCACGTAATGGAAGAGGGGAAATACCGATTCACTCTCCGTTCCGATGACGGCTCCCGCCTCTACATTGACAACCGCCTGGTGGTGAATAACGATGGTGCCCACCCCGTCCTCACAAAGAATGGCAGCGTTCGCCTGTCAGAAGGAAACCACACTGTCAGGGTGGAGTACTTCCAGGGACCCCGTTTTTCTGTTGCGCTCCAACTCTGGAGTCTGCCACCGGGTGGTCGGGTCATCTCTTTAACAATAGTCCCGATGCTCCCTGAATTATTGGCTCATTCATATGCTTTTATCTTGCTGCCTAAAATTACTGTTTTGGGAGACAGAACCAGTTTGCATGTATCGGGATCGTCTTCATTTAGGAATGCAATGTTTTCGGCGTCAGCGATCATGGGTTTCATGACAGCATTTTTCTGCTCATACTGCGTGATTGTCATTGACTGAAAATTCAGAACATTATAGAGAATGTCGAAGCTCTCATCATTATTGTAATGAAAATAGCAGAAGTAGTACTGTTCATCCAATCCAAAAAACCTGGCTCCCTTGGGAACATATTTGTATTTGCTTTGTTTTTGCCTCCAGTCTGAGCCATTTCCCCCTGCCTTTGGTTGGTAATAGGCATATTTATCCGGTATATCGATTGTAATGGATGTGGTTTTCCTGGTTTTGATATGCGTAACAGGGATTGTCATCTTTTTCAGTGCAGTATTGAAATTTACGGCTGCTAATTGGACGATATAATGCTCTCCTTCAACACGGCACATACAATTGTCATAACTCTGGCATATCTGTGGATATTCTTTGCCCTTTACCTGAATCAGTTGATTATAGCCCGTGAAGTCTGCATTCAATGTCCCTATATAGGTGTCTGCCGTAATCGGGAACTTTGAATAGCTTTTCTTGATGTGCGGCAAATCTCGATAGACAGTATTCTGAACAATCCATTTATCACCCATCTTGCCCAGAAAATCTCTTTCTCCAAAATCAAACTCCATCCCCATTTTTTTCACAGGGATAATATCATCCAGCTTAGTCGAATTTCCCTGATAAGTATACGTTAATAATTTGGCTGACCGAATATCGTAAAGATAGAAATAACTCCCATCGGTAAACGCATCTCGAAAACTTTTAAATTGATCAGGGCCATTCCCCTTTTTCCCCACAGAAAGCGCCTGTTTTCTGACCAGATCATAAATAACACCAGATTCAGAAAGTTGGGGAGCATAGTAAAATAACACACGCATTTCAGGCATGTAGGCGATCCGGCCCACTTCGAACAATTTAACCTGCTGGTTAAAGCGATCTACATCCAGTTTCAACTCCTCTGCCTGGCATTTACCAACCATGAACAGAAGCATAAACCCGATCATGAGAGAAAAACGCTTCAAAACAACACCTCCCTTCCAGTAACAAACAAGAAAAAACAAGAGGATGCGATAACCAAACGA
>PFTO01000072.1:0-6997 GCA_002789615.1 Acidobacteria bacterium CG_4_9_14_3_um_filter_49_7
GCTGGCACCTGGAATGTTCGGTCATGTCCATGAAATATCTTGGGGAAACCCTGGACATCCACGCCGGTGGCGAAGACCTGATTTTCCCCCACCATGAGAATGAAATTGCCCAGAGTGAAGCCGCTACAGGCAAGCCGTTTGTCCGGTATTGGATTCACTGCAAATACTTGATTGTGGAAGGGAAAAAGATGAGCAAATCCCTCGGCAACTTCTTTACACTGAGAGAATTACTGGAAAAGGGCTATGACCCCATGGCGATTCGATACACACTGATTGCCGCCCACTACCGGAAACAGCTCAACTTTACATTTGATTCGCTGGACAACGCTGCCAAGGCCATTGACCGTGTGGAAAGTTTCTACAATGCGGTGAATCAGACCGCGAATCAGGCTCCCCTTTCCCCGGAATTGTCCGAGCTGATTCTGAAGCATCGGAAACAATTCACCGATGCCATGGACGACGACCTGAATATTTCAGGCGGACTCGCCGCGTTGTTCGAGTTTATCCGGGAAGTCAATACCCGCTATCCCGACTCCCAGGTTCCAGAAGGGAACAAGGCCGCAGTGTTGACTTTTCTCGACGAATTGAACACCGTCATCGGGTGTTTCAATTTCCGGGACCAACTGGCAGACAAAGAAATTATGAAGCTTATTGAAGAACGGAACCAGGCAAGAAGGGACCGGAACTTCGCCAGAGCAGATGAAATCCGGGATGCATTGAAGGCAATGGGAATCGTCCTTGAGGACACCCGGGATGCCACCCGGTTCAAACGATTAAAATAGGGAACAACCGATAAAATTTCAAGGAGCATAGCAATGAAAAAGATTTTTGCACTTCTGATGGGAACCGCACTTCTGGTTTCCTGCCAGAGTGGAAACAGGGAGCAGGAAATGAAGAAATTTATCGCCGACTATGTTGCGGCTGTCAAACCGTTGGAGAAACAGGCGAATCTTGCTGAATGGGACGCATCCGTAACCGGAGAAAAGGCTAAATACAAAGAGGCATCTGAACTGGAATTAAAACTGACAGCAATTCGTTCCAATAAATCGGATTTCAAAAGAATCAAGGACTTCCTCAAGGAAGACATCAAGGACCCTGTGCTGAAACGGGAAATGGAAGTGCTGTACGAGACCTTTGCCCCCAACCAGGGTGATCCTGCATTGCTGAAGCAGATCATAGAGAAACAGTCTGCTGTGGAGCAGAAATTCAACACTTTCCGAGCCACACAGAACGGTAAAGCCGTCCCCGACAACGAATTGAAGAGCATTCTTAAATCGGAAACGAAGGATATGACTAAACGCCAACATGCCTGGGAGGCCACCAAGCAGATCGGCGCCCAGGTCGCCCCGGACATAATTGAACTTGCCCGGCTTCGAAATAAACTGGCTAAATCGCTGGGTTACGACAATTACTTCCAGATGTCACTGGCCCTGTCGGATCTGAACGAGAAAGAACTGGTTGCCCTCTTTGACCAGCTGGATAACATGATCCGGGATGAATACGCGACAGTCAAAGAAGAAATGGATACTGTTCAGGCAAAGAAATACAATATTTCCAGTGATAAGTTAATGCCCTGGCATTACGAGGATCCCTTCTTCCAGGAAGGCGTTTCACTGAATTCCCTGGATTTGGACAAATACTATGCAGGGAAAGACTTGGCAGCCATCGCGAAAGATTTTTACACCGGCATTGGACTGGACGTCGAAAGTGTGCTGAAACGAAGCTCCCTCTACGAGAAACCGGGGAAAATGCAGCACGCCTTCTCCACCAACATTGACCATGAACAGGATGTCCGAATCCTCACAAACCTCAAATCAGACGCAGAATGGATGGATACCCTTCTCCACGAGTTGGGCCATGCAATGTACGACAAATACCTTGGCAGCGATCTTCCCTATCTGCTCCGGGAACCCGCCCACAGTTTTACCACCGAAGCCATCGCGATGATGTTCGGACGACAGGCAAAAAACCCTGAATTCCTCAAGACCTACTGCGGAATTGACGAGAAAACCGCTGAAAAAATAGCGCCGGAGCTGTACAAGAGCACAAAATTCCAGCAGCTCACTTTCTCCCGCTGGTGCCAGGTAATGATGCGATTTGAGAAGGAACTGTACGAAAACCCCGACAGGGGTTTAGACTACTTCAACAACCTCTGGTGGCAGTTGAAAGAAAAATATCAGCTTCTCAATAAGCCGGAGGGAAGGAACAGCCCGGACTGGGCCTCGAAAATTCATATTGCTATCTACCCGGTTTACTATCAGAACTACATGATGGGAGAACTGCTGGCATCTCAATTCCAGTCTTACATTGCCGGGCATATTCTCAAGAGTGACAACATCCGGCAGACTTTTCTCGGCGGAAACCCGACCATAGGTGCCTTCCTGAAAGCAAAAGTATTTGCACCGGGCGCCCGATACAAATGGAATGACATGATTGAACGGGCAACCGGCGAAAAACTCGCCCCCACCCACTATGGTGATCAGTTTTTTGGCGGGGAAGCCACCGACAAGTAATTTGTGTAATTTGTGATTAATCGGGTGCAAAGCGGGGTCGGGACAAGGAGGAGCTAACCGGATGGTTGCAATTGACGAGGTTCCGGCAACTTTCAGTTCCCCGGGGGGGGTCGAGTCTGCCGGTACAAAAAAAGGGCCCGCCTTTCGGCGGGCCATAATAGAGGAGGAGAAAAAGTCCGTATGGACTATGGGAAACAACTTAAAACGGGTATTTTTCTGTTTCGATAATAGCCTTTGCCAGTTCCTGCTGAAGCGCCACTTCGTTAATGTCGTACGAAGGCATAAAGGTCTTAACGCCCAATGCCGATTCCTTCAACTTTGGCCCTTCCAGCATGTAATTCAGTGCTTTCTTCGCCAGCATGGGAATACTGCCCAGGAATTCGTTCACGTAGAGCTGAGTGGCGATAGCCTGGAGTTTGACTTTCTCTTCTCCGTTCATTTCCGCCAGTTTGCGGGTTCGGAGGATTGCGGATTCTGCAGCATAAATGCCGATGCTGAGGTCTGCGAGAACTCCGAGGAGTTCTTCTTCTTTCCGGATTTTATCGCCGAAAATCTTCATGCCTACACCTGCCAGAAACATGGCCACACGCTTTGAAAGCTCGATGTAGCGGACTTCGTTGCCCACAACACCCTTCGCCGGGCGCGGTTGCTTCATCGGACTCTTGATTTCGTCAACGATGACACTTTCAAAGTCGAGAAGTGGCAGTTCTTTCTTCATTGCTTTTCTCGCCAGCATGGCGGGAATCAGAACCCGATTGATTTCGTTGGTGCCTTCAAATATGCGGTTGATCTTGGAGTCGCGATAGGCCTTTGCCATGGGGTATTCTTCAGAATATCCGTAGCCACCGTATATCTGCATTCCTTCATCAACGCCGTAGGACAAAACCTCTGAACCCATAATCTTGCAGATGGATGCTTCGATGGCAAATTCGCCGATTGCGTCCAGTACTTTGGGATCTTCATGATCCAGACCTTCAATTTCGTTGTCGATGAGGCCGGCTGTCCGATAAATGGCGCTTTCAATCGCATAGGTCCTGTACGCCATCTTTGCAATCTTTTCGCGAATCATACCGAATTTGGAGATCGGGAGACCGAACTGATGACGTTCGTTTGCATACTTGGTTGACTGCTCAATGATGTCCTTGGTGGCGCCCATGCAGACGGTACCCAGCTTGTAACGGCCGATATTGAGAATACCAAAGGCAATCTTATGACCCTTGCCCACTTCACCGAGCAGATTCTCCACCGGAACCTTGACATCCTCAAGAATGACCTGACGGGTGGAGGAACCGCGGATTCCCATTTTGTCTTCTTCTTCGCCCAGTGACAGTCCTGGAGTCCCTTTTTCTACCAGAAAGGCCGTAAAGTGCTCCCCATCCACTTTCGCAAACACGGTAAAAATGTCTGCAAAACCGGAGTTGGTAATGAACTGTTTGGTTCCGTTGAGGGTGTAGTATTTACCGTCCTCAGAGAGAATGGCCTTGGTTTTCAAATTCATGGCATCGGTTCCTGCACCGGGCTCTGTCAGGCAGTAGGCACCAAGCATTTCACCGTAAGCCATTTTGGTCAGGTATTTCTCTTTTTGCTCCTTTGTCCCAAAGTAAACGAGCGGCAGGATGCCGATTCCGGTATGGGCCGCAAAGGCGGTAAGGAAGCTGGCTTCCAGTCCCATCTGCTCAGCCACATACATTGAAGTTTTCTTGTCCATGCCCAGGCCGTCGTATTCTTCCGGAACGTCAATGGAAAAAAGTCCTAATTCACCGGCTTCCTTCAAAAGACTGACCAGAAGGTCAAAGTTATGCCCATCAATTTCCTTGATATTGGGAACTACTTTCTCCCGCATGAACCGGTTTGCGGTGGCACCAATTTCCAGCACTTCCGCTGGCAGCTCTTCCCGAAGAAAAATCTCAGATTCTTCCATCGGCGCAATCATGAATTCGCCACCTTTAAAATATCTCTTTTCCATTCTCTTCCCCCTTCCGTAATAGTGAATGAACGGTCATTCATTATTATTGTCCGAAAGAGGCCCTTCGTCAAGTTTTTTTTTCAAAAAAAGGGTTGTGGTCTATAATGTTTGTATGGAATGGCGGGTTGTATGTCATATGCTTATTCCGGATCAGGCCGGAAATGAGGATGAATGGGGTTTTATTCCTGAAAGTTTTTCTGTATTTTTATGAAGTGCGTTAAGGCTTTTTAGCTGACAAATTATCTGACATTATTATTTATGCCGTGGTTTGGAGGGAGTAATGAATCTTGGAATCCCCGTTGAAATGAGCGGTGATAACCGACTGGCGTTGACACCTCAGAGCGTAGAGCTGTTGGTGGAGACAGGCCATTCGGTGTTTGTGGAAAAGAATGCGGGCAAAGCGACGCATTTTTTCGATGAGAAATTTGAAGCGGCTGGGGCAACTGTTCTTTATTCACATGAAGAAATTTTTGGACGCAGCGATGTAATCGTAAAATCAGACCGTCTGATGCCGGAAGAACTGGACCTGATCCGTGAAGAGCAGATCCTGATGGGATTTCATCATCTGGCAGTCAGCGATCCGAACATTGTGAAGAGGCTGGTTGAACAAAAGGCGACCGTAATCGGGTATGAGCTGATTGAAGATGAAGACGGGGTTCTCCCTGTCCTCTATCCAACCAGTGAAATCGCCGGACAGATGAGCGTGCAGGTGGCAAGTGAATTTATGAAAATTTCCCGTGGCGGAAAAGGGATCGTACTGGGTGGTATCCCCGGGGTTCCACCAGCAGTTATTGTAATTCTCGGAGCCGGTACTGTTGGACGCAACGCATGCATGGCTGCGCTGGGAGCAGGCGCCCAGGTCATTGTTCTGGACAAGGACGTTCGGAAGCTCAGGGACATTGAACGGCTCTTCAAGAAGGATGCCATTACAGCAATTGCAACCCGAAAGAGCGTTGAAGAAGCACTGACACTGGCAGACGTGGTTATCGGCGCTATTTTGATCAAGGGAGAAAAATCTCCCCACATTGTAAGCAAGGAGATGTTAGCGAAAATGAAGAACGGTTCGCTCATTGTTGACATGTCCATCGATCAGGGTGGTTGCTTTGAAACCTCCCGTCCCACAACTACAAAATCGCCGATTTATACTGTGGATGGTGTTATGCATTTCTGCATTCCCAACATCCCTTCCTGTGTCGGGCGCACCGGAACACTGGCACTGAACATCGTACTCTATCCGTATGTCCAGGAACTGGTGGATCTGGGAATCGAAGAAGCGTTGAAGAAAAGTCCTGCTTTGCGGAGAGGATTGTACATTTACCGGGGCATTCCGATTCACCCGGTCATTGAGAAGATGTTTGGCCTGAAAGTCAAAGACATCGACTCTCTACTGTAAAGGGCTGGAGGGAAGACCATGGTATGGCTTGAAGAATATAAAGCAAAACTCGTAAGTAGCGACAAGGCGGTTCAGTGCATCGAATCGGGATCCCGGGTTTATGTGCATCCCGGTGCCTGCACACCCAGTACATTGCTGAATGCGATGACAGCCCGGGCCGATGAGCTTCGCGACGTAGAAGTTACCCATATTCTTACTTTTGGCAATGCAGATTATGCATTTGAGAAATACAAGGACTCTTTTCATCTCCGGGCCCTGTTTGTGGGTGCCAATGTGCGGGCAGCAGTTCGATCCGGCAATGCTCAGTACGTGCCCATCTTTCTCGGAGAAATTCCAAAGTTGTTTCGTTCCGGAGAATGCGACATTGATGTGGCACTGATTTCCGTCTCTCCACCGGATGAATATGGGTTCTGCACTTTCGGTGCCGGCGTGGACATCACCAAAGCCGCATGCGAGGTCGCAAAAACGATTGTAGCCGAAGTGAACCCCAGTCAACCACGCTCCCTCGGGGACAGTTTTATCCATCTGAATAAAATCCATCATCTTGTGGAAGTGAACACACCACTGCCGGAATACCGCAACGAAAAGATGACGGATGTCCACGAAAGAATCGGAGAATTCTGCGCCGACATGATTGAAGATGGTTCCACACTGCAGATGGGAATCGGCACCATTCCGGATGCTGTTCTGCATCACCTGACAGGGAAAAAGGACCTCGGTATTCATACCGAAATGTTTTCGGACGGTTTGCTGGGTCTGGTGGAAGCGGGCATTATCACCAACGAAGGGAAAACGCTCCACAAAGGGAAATCAATTGCCGCTTTCGCATTGGGTACCAAGAAACTTTTCGATTTCATCAATAACAATCCTTTGTTTGAATTTCATCCCTGTGACTACACCAATGACCCCTTTGTTATTGCGCAGAACGAAAAGATGATTGCTATCAACTCAGCTATTGAGGTGGATTTCACTGGCCAGATCTGTTCGGATTCCGTGGGACTGGAAATCTACAGCGGGTTCGGCGGTCAGGTGGATTTCATCCGGGGCGCGGCCCGATCCAAAGGAGGCAAGCCAATCATTGCCCTACCCTCCACAGCGAAGAACGGAGAAATTACACGAATCGTC
>PFTO01000072.1:7028-8473 GCA_002789615.1 Acidobacteria bacterium CG_4_9_14_3_um_filter_49_7
CTACGTGGTAACCGAGTATGGGGTGGCATATCTCTTTGGCAAAACCCTGGAAGAAAGAGTGAAGGCCATGATCGAAATCGCCCACCCGAATTTCAGAGAAGAGCTGACCGAGGCGGCACGAAAGTACGGGTACCTGGTATAAAAATCCGGGATGAGCAAATCAATTTGTCATCCCGGGAAACAATGAAGGGGTTACAGGAGTGGAGAAAAGAAAAAGCACATCGGTGGTAAATAGCCGATTTCATCAATATTCGGCAATTCTTCTTGTGATTGTCTGGGGGATTTTACTCTTTTTTCTCCTCCTCCTCCCCACTGCTTCTCCATGGCTCCGCTGGATGGCATTGGCTACGGTGTTACTGTCTTTCCCGCTGGCAGGCATGTTAAGCAGGCACCGAATGGACAAGAGCCTGTCTGCCTTAAACAGTGCCATGGATTCGCTGAGCGCCGGCGACCTTGAGCACGTTTCAGCCAGCTTCCTTTCGTATCCGGAACCGCAGACTGCTTCCCTGCATCAGAAAGTGATTCAACTTACGCTGAACATTCAAAGCCTCCTCGAACACCTGGATCTCATTTCCGGCAACATTGCAGGGATTTCCCATTCGGTTAATGAGCAGCTGGTCACCTATATCAAAGATGTAAAGAATCAGATCACCAACACCGACGTGACGCTCCAATCCGCAGGCGAAATTCACGACTTCACAGAAGCCATCTCAGCCGATATCAGTCGGCTCAGCGAAATTGCTCAGGAAACCTTGAGCTTCCTGAAAGAAATTGTGGAAAGCAATGAAAATGTCAGCCTTAAGATGGAGTCCCTTTCCGCCTATGCCAAAGATACGGAAGACGCAATGGGTGAAATTATTGCCCACACGGGCAAAGTGACCCAGAATACCGAAAACCTGGCTTCGATGGTAATGGAAACGTCCGCATCAATAATGGAAATGGATGCAACCATTTCAGAAATTCGAAAACAGGCTCGCCAGACCGAGCTCCAGGCAGAAGTAGCCGGACAGGTGGCAAGAGATGGACTGGGGCGAACACGGGAAGCCTCTAAGACAGTAGAAAGTGCTGGTGTTGCCTTCGAAACAGTCAGCAAAACAATCCGTCAACTGAAGGCCGAGTCTATGAAAATTAGTGAAATTGTTAACAGCATCAGTCGGATCAGTGATCAGACAAGTATTCTGGCATTGAACGCCGCAATTGCGGCAGCGCAATCGGAACATCCGGATCGGAGTTTTCAGGTAATCGCAGAAAAAATAAGGGAACTGGCCATCACTTCTTCCATCTCCATGAAGGAGGCTGGTGCAGTGCTGACGGGAATGGAGAAACTTGTGGATGACGGCCATGAGATCATTGAGAAGGCTGGAGACGTCGTAAGGTCCGGAGTGGTGCAGGTCATGGGTGCCGAGTCTTCATTGGAAGACATCGTACAGCATTTGCAGTCGGTT
>PFTO01000089.1 GCA_002789615.1 Acidobacteria bacterium CG_4_9_14_3_um_filter_49_7
ACACCATCAGTTTTTCAGCCGCCTGAAGCGCGGCCTCAGCTTCCGTTGAGGGCAGCAGTACGATAAATTCTTCCCCACCCCACCTGCACAGAAGATCCGATGCCTCAGGGAAGATATCATGGCGTCCGCAACGGCACAGATTACCTCATCTCCTGTGTTATTGCCAAAGCGGTCATTGAATTGTTTGAAGTGGTCAATATCAATCATAAGTAATGAAACCAGGCTGAGATTTCTTGCGGCAAGAGTGGCGAGCGGATAGGCCATTTCCTTGAACCCACGTCGATTTAACAGTCCTGTTAAATAATCACGTGTGGCCAGTTGTGCCAGTTTCCTGTTGTCAGTCCAGAGACGTTCAAGGCTCGTGCCAATGAGCTCCAGTTCCGGAGTGAGCAACCCGAATTTTGAAAGCGCTTTCAGAAACGCATGAATGTGCTGATCATATGCATCACCGGGGTTTTCAATATTCGTATGCGAACCCAGATATTCAAACAAGGTTCCAATAGCCGGATGAAGAAGGAAGAATTCCAGCCTGAGGGCAACTAGAAACATCGTCCTGGTGTCCAGCGATTCCACTGAATCTGCAATCAAGGCCTTGGCATCAGCTTCCCGTTTTGTCAGCTCTTCCAGCACAAGAGTGGGTTCATCAAAAACCAGAGGCAGTTCCTCCAGTTCTTTCAGGTTGGAGACGCTGGACCAGAATGCAACGTGTGTGCTTTCTTCCCGTGCCATGTGATCCCAGAATTGACTGAGCGAGGGTGATTCTGACTGTTTCGAAAACTGGCTGTACGTCTTTTGCGAAAGCTGGTCAAGCCTCAGGCACACTTCCACAATATCTGCAAGATTGGGTGTTGGGTCCATTCTCTACTGTTTCCATGCAATCAGGCTGAAAAGTCGAATCTTTCTTCTCTACCTGTAAGATTCCCTTAAAAAAACTGGTTTCTATACAGGGGAATATACTTTTTTAGTTGTTTCTGCAAATTTTCCCGTTTCTCAAGTCAATTGAAGTCAACAAAATATGGCTTGCAGGGACATAGCAGCCACTGTCGCTGAGCGGAACAGGGAGTGGTCCCATCTTACCTGTTCAATCTATTTGCACTTGACAAATTGCCTGAATTACTTTACAAAAAAGGTAGTAAAGTAAAATTCGGAGGTAATTATGACGACTATAACACTTCAAGGCAACCCGATCGAAACAGTTGGAGAACTTCCCACAATTGGAGCTCCTGCTCCTTCATTCACACTGACTCGCACAGATCTGGCGGATGTTTCTCTGAAGGACTTCAAAGGAAAGAAATTGATACTGAACATTTTCCCCAGCCTGGACACACCCGTTTGTGCCAACTCTGTCCGCCGATTCAACAAGGCCGCCGCAGAAAACACAGACGCGCTGGTGTTGTGTATTTCGGCCGATCTCCCATTTGCCCACGGACGGTTTTGCACAACAGAAGGATTGGAAAACGTGGTATCACTGTCCGTGATGCGATCTCCTGAATTCGGACAGGATTATGGAGTGGGCATTGCCAACGGCCCACTGCGGGGGCTCCTTTCCCGTGCAATTGTTCTGGTTGATGAAGGCGGGATTGTCCGGTACACGGAACAGGTTCCGGAAATTGCACAGGAACCGGACTATGAGGCGGCTCTGGCAGCGCTGAACAGCTGAAAACGGCTACTCCAGTTTTGCCGTTGAATTAAGAGCAAGGGCTGTTTCCTTCCGTTTGAACCCCGATACTGTGTTCAAAGTGTGAATCCATCGGCCATCAGGCCGGTGAAAAGAAATCATTCCCCCGCCCGGAAACGGTATCATCACAACGGGGTCCGGGACCGCGGGCGAATGAAATTCGACAGGGACTCCCTCCATTCCCAGGAATTCCAGCGGAGGTGTTGGTGTGGCCCCGCCACTTAATATCCAACGCCCCGGGCAGTTTTTGATCTCCTGCCAGTCATATTTTCGAAACACAAACTCAAAGGAAACCGGTGGCTCATCCATGAAATCATCATACCGCAACTGACCAAAATCCGTTCTTCCATGGTAAACTTAAACCATAATTATCAGAAAAGGAGAGTGGGATGATGGAAGCGAAGCCTCCGGCAGGAACCATTGGCTGGCATGATTTAACGGTTTCAAATGCCGAAACAATTCGGGATTTTTACAGGGCGGTAGTGGGTTGGCATTTTGAATCCGTGCCAATGGGCGACTACGAAGATTACAGCATGCTGACGGCGGCAGGAGAATGCATTGCGGGCATCTGCCATTCCCGGGGTGGCAATGCAGATCTTCCGCCACAGTGGTTGATGTATATCCATGTGGACAATCTTGATCAGTCATTGCAGGAAGTACGGGACGCAAACGGCGGTATTGTGACTGGCCCAAAGACAATGCCGGGTTATGGACGGTATGCCGTAATTCGGGATCCTGCCGGCGCGGTCTGCACATTGTTTGAAGCCGAAACCAGTGAGGAGGAAAGCAATGGAAAAAAAGAATAAGAATGCCGAATATCCAGGTGTAAACCGGCGGGACTTTCTGAGGGCAGGGGCGGTTGGGGCCGCTGTTTTGGCAGTCGGCGGAGCTGCTGTTTCCTGTTGTACAAAAGGTAAGGAAAAGGAACAGGCTGGTGTGCGGAGTGCTTCGGTAGTAGCAGACAATTTTGAGTGGAAAGAAGCAACGACGGTCGAATTACAGGCGGCGATGGCCTCAGGTAAATTGACTGCTGTGAGTCTGTTGGATGCTTATCTGGATCGGATTCAACGACTGGATAAGCAGGGGCCAGCCGTTAACACAGTATTGGAGTTGAACCCCGACGCCATGGAAATCGCAAAAAAACTGGATGAGGAACGCCTTGCGGGAAAGGTACGCGGCCCACTTCATGGCATACCGGTTCTGATCAAAGGGAATATTGATACCCATGACAAGATGAGCACCACCGCCGGCTCACTGGCAATGGCCGGTTCAAAACCATTGAAGGACGCCCCCATTGTGACTCGGATGCGGGAAGCCGGGATGGTTATAATGGGCAAAGCCAATCTAAGCGAATGGGCCAATTTCCGCTCTACACGATCCTCCTCCGGATGGAGCAGCCAGGGGCGTCAGACGCGAAACCCGTACGCACTGGATCGGAGTCCGTGCGGTTCCAGTTCCGGCAGCGGCGCGGCGGTTTCGTCCAACTTCTGTTCCATCGCGGTAGGCACAGAAACTGACGGATCCATTGTTTGCCCGTCGCACGCAAATGGAGTGGTGGGAATCAAACCCACGGTTGGTCTGGTAAGCCGGTCAGGAATTATCCCGATTTCCCACACCCAGGACACGGCAGGACCGATGGCCCGAACAGTAGCGGATGCGGCGGCGCTTCTCAGTATCATGGCAGGAATGGACAAGGATGACCCTGCTACCGTGGCCATACCGGGGGTAATTCCTGACTATACACAATTCCTGGTGAAGGAAGGCCTGAAGGGTGCCAGAATCGGTGTAGCGCGGAAATATTTCGGATTCCATGAGCAGGTGGACGCTATTATGGAAGAGGCCATAGCCGCGATGAAAAAAGCCGGTGCCGTTATCGTGGACCCGGCGGAGATCGAAACAAAAGAAGAAATAGGCAAACCGGAATGGGAGGTTCTGCTGTACGAATTCAAACACGATCTCAATGCATATCTGAAGGGGCTGGGTCCCGATGCCCCGGCCAGAACGCTTGCAGATCTGATCGTGTTTGACCGGACACATGCAAAGGAAACGATGCCCTTCTTCAGACAGGAGATATTCGAGTTGGCGGAGGCAAAAGGCCCATTGACCGAAAAACCCTATCTGGAAGCGCTGACCGCCTGCCGGAAGTTAAGTAGAGACAAGGGAATTGATGCCACATTAAAGAAGCACCGACTGGACGCCATCGTAGCACCGACCGGTGGACCTGCGTGGGAAATAGATCGGATCACCGGAGATCACTTTCTCGGAGGTTCTTCAGAACCGGCAGCGGTGGCAGGCTACCCCAGCATCACGGTACCGGCCGGTTTCGTATTCGGATTACCGGTGGGCATTTCCTTTTTCTCAACAGCATGGCAGGAGAGTACCTTGATCCGATTGGCTTACGCATTCGAACAGGAAACGTGCAGAAGGAGAGCGCCGGAATTTCGGAGTGAGGCGGTCTTAAGCTGATTCAGCCGCAGCATCCACAATCCGGTCCTGTCCCCTGAGACTTCCCTTTCAGTACTGCGTAGGCACAGCCTACACCGGAGCGGACGGAGATTACTTCAACCGGACAGTTGAGTGCGCAGGCCCCACATTCCATGCATTTTTGATGCTGGACGATGTCAGCTTTTCGATCGTTCAAACGAAATACCCGATGGGGGCAGACTTCGACACAACGGCCGCAACCGATGCATTTGTCCTGATCCAACTTCAGCGTCACCACGTTGTGAAGATATTCGTGAGCCATTTCATCCCCCCAGTATCAATTGGCCTGTGTAGGCGATTACACCAAGCACAGCTGAGGCCACCATCATGGGCACCGCGCGTTTCAACTCGAATTCCACACCCGAGAGTGACGTGAAAGTCGTGGCCCCTGTAAAATTGAGCGCGATGAAAGAAACCAGCGGCGGGAGGATTAGCAGCAAAGTGGCGGCAAGCCATCCACCAGCATGGATAAATAGTGCCAATCCCCCCGCGTACAAAATGCCCAGCAGCCATCCCCCTGCCGCGAACGATCGCAGCGGTATGACCGGCAGCAGAATTGGAAACAGGATGGTTCCGGTGAGAATCGCTCCGAGAAACGGGAGCATGGCCAGTGCCGTGGCAATTGACAGATTAATCCCTCCCAGAAGACTGAGGAGTACGACTGGAATTGCGATGGGAAGAAAATATCGAAGTGCCTGAACCAGCTCAACCGGAACAACTGCCAATCTCTCACGCAGGGTGAATGTCACAGTTCGCATCTGCTCGTTTGCTTTCATCTCGTTTGCAAGAAAAGCCTGAATGTCAGAAGCCCGTACCGGACCATACGTCACGCGAAATTCGGTCTGCTTCTGTACCTCGTGGGCCGAAATTCCCGGGGCACCAAGCTGGGGAAAAATGATGGTCTTGTGGGTGACAACCTGGCCCAGGTGATGTTTCCGGATTCGTTTCACCAGCTCGTCTGTGCCAAAAGTCTTTTTCCCGGCGGCGCACCAGACGTTGATTCCGTGGGTGTTCAACACCAGTATCCACAAATTCTGTCCGGCCAGTGACCTGCGGAGTACATCAAAAGTCAGCTTGTAGTTGGCCGTGACCAGCACGGGGTCCTCCGGGCTGGGAAGACCCATGGCATACAGTCCCGGTTGGACCCGGTATCTATTCCGCCCAAATCCCCAACGCATTTTCCAGGCTCCCAGGTGGTCCCGCCACGTCCACGTCGCTTGAACCTTCCTTGTGCGACAGGGATGTTCATTTTCCGGGCACGCATTTTCCATCATGACTGCTCCTCTTTTGTAAGCGTTGTCGGACAACAGGAATTGGTATCTACTTTCGAGAGGGTGTCCGCGAGTATTTCGAGGCATTCAGTTAGTCTGTCCATCCGATCCTCCGGCACGTTCTGAAGTGTTTGCTGGTAGAACCGGTCGGACACTCCGTGGATTTTTCCAAGCTGGTTCTTTCCGGATCGGGTCAGTCGCAGAATAACGGCCCGTCGGTTACCCGGATCTTCCTTTCGTTCCACAAGTCCGCTTCCAACAAGTGAATCAATTGTCCGACTGACAGTACTCTTGTCTAACTCCATTCGTTTGGCCAGTTCCGACAGGTTCAGGGGACCGGCTTCGCCAAGTTCCACCAGTGTGTGGCATTGTACCAGGGTGACGCCGCAGCACGCCGTGCTCCTTTCCAGGGTCCGCTCGGCCTGCCGCTCCAATCGTCTCAACTGTGATCGAAATGCCCGTATATTCATTGCTCCTCCCAATAGTTGCATACAACAACAAATGTCGTTCACAACAATGGGTTTGTCAATAAGAAAATGATGGCGGCGCAGAAAAAGCATTGTGACTCAAGTTCGAGATGAAACGGAGATGATTTCAGTTCAGCGGAAAGGAAACAAAATTGTCAGGACACGCCAAGCATGAAAATTTTTCGTATCACCCTGAAAATACCGCCCAGAAAGGTGAACCCGCCGATAATGGCAAACACGAGTCCAAACCAGAAGGGAACATAGGAAACCAGTGTGGCCCCTGGTTCCAGAACAGAATCCGCGGGGACTTCCGGGTCATAGAACACCTTCACGGTTGCCCCGGCAGGATATTTTTTTATAGTCTTCTTGGCATAACTGGTGCTGGAACTGCCACCGTCGCTCATGGTCACCTTGTCTCCCACGTGTTCTTTTCCCGCGATTTTGTACCGGTAGGTGATCTGTGGTTTATACATAGTGGTTGATCGTTTCTTTGAACCGCTCCCGCTGGTGCTTTTATAGCTGGTCAGGGTGGACTCCATTACCGTTCCCTGAACCGACGGCCAGCTCTTTGATGCTTTGGCATCGTTCAGCATGCCTTTCCCCCACCACGCCAGCCCGATGCCGACCGCGAGGAAAATAAGTCCAATAAACAGGTTCTTCATGTTCCCTCTCCTTTTTTAGTGAAACGGGAAAAAGAAATGATATTTTTCCGTTTCCACAAGCAATTCCGATAACAAAAAATGATTTATAAAATCATATCATAATTCCGTAGATCTTACATTCTGTTACAGGGGAGAAACAGTTCTGAAAAATACAGCCACTATACTCTCATTGTTAATTTCACTGGCGACCAGTTGGGAGCCCATATGCCGCTTGACGGCAAAGGAGGAAAGGATGAGGAAAATTATGGGACTGATGGCGGGACTTGCGGTATTGTCCGTGACAGCCATGGCGGGGCCCGCTGGTGTGCAGCGGGGTTTGGATGAACGGCTGTTCGGCACCTTTGTCCAGCATCGGGCGGAGCTGAATCTCACGGAGGAACAGAATACCCAGGTGGATGCGTTGCTTCAGGAAATGAAGGACGCGAAAATTGCAACCTGGCAGC
>PFTO01000097.1:0-1812 GCA_002789615.1 Acidobacteria bacterium CG_4_9_14_3_um_filter_49_7
CCGATGCTGGTAAGGGGAAATGGGATGTCCATCCTTTGCCAGACGTACCGCAGGGCTTACCAGGTCCACCCAGGGAAGGTTGCCGTAGCTCCGCCACAGCTCAGCCAGTCCCCGAACGGTTCCAGGAATACCCGATGACCGGGCCGTCAGGGTGGAAGCCCCGGGAATGGCCTGTCCCTTCCCGTCCAGATACATGTCCCGGCTTGAAGCTGCCGGCGCTGTTTCCCTGAAATCCAATGCCACCGGTTCATTCCCCAGACGGTATACCATGGCAAAGCCGCCACCACCGATATTGCCGGCCTGCGGGTAGGTGACGGCAAGGGCAAAGCCAATTGCTACGGCAGCATCCATCGCGTTGCCACCCCGTTCGAGAACCCTCATTCCCACTTCCGCCGCGATGGGTTCCGGCACCACCACCGCGTTTTGTCCATGGCCTGGGAAACATGCCATCCATATGCCCAGAACCACCAGTCCAAATCGCTTCATTTCTTCCCTCCGTTTTCCGCAATTGTAGCACGGTTGAAACCCGGTAAACCGATGAAAGAACTTTCACATTCAGTCAATTCATTTGCAAAAAAAGGCTGCCGGACAGATATCCGGCAGCCTTCAATAATTGAAACATAAAACAATGTCAGAAGTGATAGTTTAATCTCACCCAGATAACCGTTTCGTCCGTTGTGGGATTGTCCACCGCCCTGTCGGCGTTATAAAACGCGAATTTTACCAGTCCGGACAGGTTCTTACTGAAGGTCTTCGAAAAGACGAAATCCAGTTCGGATCCATATGTCCCGTCGTAGCTGTTGACATCGGTGGTATCAAACCAGTGGCCAACAACAAGAAATTTTACACCACTGAAGTTCGTTCCGGCCTGAACAAACAAGTCCCGCAGGCCATTGATCAGGTTCCCGCCGTTTGTGGCCAGAAATTGGTCCGCCCACCCATTCCATTTGTGGGCGGTACTGAATAAAGTGTCGAAGGGTCGGTCATTTCTGTGCTGCCCTGAGATAAGGTTGGCACCACCGCCGAGCTGCCATTTTCCCACCTTCGCAATGCCGATTACGGTCATCATGTCTCCGCCATGGTTTTCCCCGTCAGCATAGTCTGTCTGCAAGGCATAGGTCGCATCGATACTGAAATGTCCCTGATTGGCCTTCAACCTTGCTCCAAAGGTGGCGGAATCCCGGGATTCCGGCGCTTCACTCTCCGTGTCCAGCAGATATCCAAAACCGCCAAAACTTACATTTTCAGAAACCCTGTAATTGTCGTGAATTAGAATGAGTTTGTCCAGGTTCACATGGGTCAGGAAAATCGTGTTCACCCGGGTGATCCAGCTGATTTTGAAAGTATTGTTGGTTATTCCAGTGCAGGAATATGTAATTCCATCAAATGACTGACCATTCTGTCGCCACCCCACGTTCCCGATAAGCCGGGCATCATCAAGTATAATTTCCTGGCGCCCTGCTCGAACTGACGAATGCTTCCCGAAGGATATATCCAGGTATCCCTGGTGAACCCGGCTGCCGTCCGGGTCGGCAATCACGTCATAAGAACTATCACCACCATCGGGCCAGCGGTAATCATCCAGCAATTGGGATACGTTGTGAAACTGGACAAAACCCTGAACGTTTCCCCATTTTCCGGTTCGATATCCCAGTCGTGTCCTGAGCGTCAATCCTTTTGCCGCATCCAGGTTTGCTGCATCACTGAAATCACTGTACTCAAAACTGAACTGCAATTGCATGGATGTTTTTCCATTTTTAAGGGCATCCAGAAGGGAATCGCCGGCCTGAACCGGTATGGCGGCTACAGCCG